>JAGHDA010000409.1 GCA_021160185.1 Verrucomicrobiota bacterium | reverse complement strand
CGGCTCGCCCGGCGGGGGTTTGAGATGCTCTTTGCGGCCGACGGCCGCGAGGCCCTCCGCGCCTGCCGCGCCGAACGCCCCGATTTGGTGCTGATGGACTTGAGCCTGCCGGTCATGGACGGATGGGAGGCGATTCGCCGCATCAAAGCCGACCCGGAGCTGAAGCGGACGCCGGTCATCGCCCTCACGGCCCACGCGATGCCTCAGGAGGAGGCCTCGGCGCGCGCGGCCGGGTGCGACGATTTCGAGACCAAGCCGATCGAGTTTGCCCGGCTGCTGGAGAAGATCCGCAAACTATTGCCGCGGCCGTCCGACGCTTGAAAAAGCAATGAGCGTGAAGCCTCATTCCAATTGGGAGCCCCTCTCCCCGGCGAAGCTGCGCCACGAGCTGCGCACGCCGCTCAACCACATCGTCGGCTACAGCGAGATGCTTCTGGAGGAGGCCGATTTGAAGCAGCCCGCGGTGAAGGAAAGCTTGGAGGAAATCCTTCGCCTCGGCCGTCGCCTTCAGGCCCTGCTCCAGGAGCGGCTGGCCGAGGATGAGGTTTCCCGCGGGCTGGAGACCGCCGAGGCGCTGGAGGCCCCGGCGCGCCGGATCGCGGAGCTGTGCGACCGCATTGCCGCGTGTTGTTCGCCTCTGCCCACGCCGGAGTTTGCCTCGGACATCGTGCGGATTCAGGAGGCGGCTCGACGGTGGATGGACTTGGTGGAGCGGCGCGTCCGCCGCGCCTCGGGCCTTCCGCCCGCCCGCCCGCCGAGCGGCTCGCAGGCTCTGGCCGCGGCGGAGGCCGGCTCTTCGCGGCCATTTGAGTTCGGCGCGCTGCGGGCCGAGCGCGTGCTCATCGCCGAGGATGAGGAGGGGAACCGGGAGCTGCTGCGGCGCAAGCTGAGCCGGATGGGGTTTCGGGTGGCCGTTTGCGCCGACGGCCTGGAGACGCTGCGCCGGTTGGAAGAAGATCCCGTGGACCTGCTCATCCTGGACGTCCTCATGCCGGGGATCGACGGGATGGAGGTTTTGCGCCGGATTCGAGCTCGGCCCGAGCTGCAATATCTGCCGGTGATCGTGACTTCCGCCCTGGATGAAACCGACAAGATCAGCCGGTGCATCGAACTGGGGGCCGAAGATTACCTCACCAAGCCGATCGACGCCCACCTGTTGCGGGCCCGGCTCCGCGCGGCTCTGGAGAAAAAGCGGCTCCGGGACGCGGAGCAGGTGTACTTGCGCCGCATCCAGGAGGAGCAGGCCAAGTCCGAGAAGCTGCTCCTCAACATTCTCCCCGCGCCCATCGCCGAGCGGCTCAAGCGAGGGGAAACGTCGATTGTGGAGGCCTTTCCCGACGCCACGGTGCTTTTCGCTGATTTGGCCGGATTTACCGGACTCGCCCGCGCGTTTTCGCCGGAGCGGGTGGTTCGGCTCCTGGACGAGATTTTCAGCGAGTTCGATCAGTTGGCTGCGCGGCATGGGTTGGAAAAGGTCAAGACCATCGGCGACGCCTACATGGCTGTGGGAGGGGCGCCGCAACAGCGGCCGGACCACGCCGAGGCGGCCGCCCGCATGGCCTTGGGCATGCAGGCCGCGTTGGAGGCGTTCAGCCGGCGGCAGGGCTTGACCCTGCGGATGCGGGTCGGCATGGCGGCGGGGCCGGTCATCGCCGGAATCATCGGCCGGGACAAGTTCAGCTACGACCTGTGGGGAGACACGGTCAACACCGCCAGCCGCATGGAAACTTTGGCCGAGCCGGGGACGATTCAGACAACCGAGAGTCTCGCCCTTCGGCTGCGGCCTCGTTTCTCGGTGCGGAAGAGAGGTGTGTTGGAAGTGCGCGGCAAAGGTCCCATGCCGGTGTGGATCCTCGAGGGCGAGCGGCAGGCAAAGAGCGCTTCCGACGCGTGAGCCGCTTCCGCGGCCGGGCTGGCGGCGGATTTTTTACGCCGCGAAGGCATTTTCCGGTTGCCTAAAGGGCTTGGGGCGGTAAACTCCCTCTTCTTTCGCAGGCAAGCGCGCCTGCAGTGAGAGAACGGCCTGTAAAAGCGCGAGAGCGCGCCTTGCCCGAGTGGGCGAGGCCGGCCGGAAGAGGCATGAACCGAAATCCCGTGTTCCGCGGGATGGCCCAGGGAGCAGGGCGGGTCGGCAACCAATGGAAAACGTGACAACCGCAGAGATCGGAATCAGCGTTAAGGAATTGTTGGAGGCGGGCGTCCACTTCGGACACCAGACGCGGCGATGGAACCCGAGGATGAAGCGTTTCATCTTCGGCGCGCGCAACGGCATCCACATCATCGACCTCACCAAGACGATCGGCCAGATTCAGGAAGCTTGTCGTTTTCTGGAAAGCACGGCTCGAGAGGGGCGGCAGATCCTCTTCGTAGGAACCAAGAAGCAGATCGCCAATGTGGTGAAGGAGGCGGCTCAAAACTGCTCTCAGCCCTATGTCACCGAGCGCTGGCTGGGCGGCACGCTCACCAACATGCAGACCATCAAGCGGTCCCTCAACCGGCTTCGGCATATCGAGCAGATGATCGCCGACGGCACGATCAATCAGTACGTCAAGCAGGAGCAGTCCATGCTCCGGCGCGAGCTGGCGCGGCTCCTCCGGAACTTGGACGGCATCCGCCACATGGACCGTCTGCCGGGCGCGGTGTTCATCGTGGATGTGAAGCGCGAGCACAACGCGGTGGCCGAGGCGCGCAAGTTGAAGATCCCCATCGTGGCGATTGTGGACACTAACGCCGATCCCGACTTGGCGGATTACCCGATCGCAGGCAACGACGACGCGATTCGATCAGTGCGGCTCATCCTTTCCGCCGTGGTGCGGGCGATCCAGCGCGGCCGAGGCGAGGATCAGGCGGCCGCCGCGCCGGCTCCATCGGCCG
>JAGHDA010000158.1 GCA_021160185.1 Verrucomicrobiota bacterium | reverse complement strand
TCCTGAAGGGGCAGGTCGAACTGCGGGCCTTCGAGGCGGAGCCGGAGCCGCCGCCCCCGGCCTTCGCCGGCGCGAGCGGCGTAAACAAACTCCACCACGGCGTTCGTGCCGCCGCCGGCCTGGTCGAGCGGGATAAGCGTCTCCTCCTTCTCGCGCCATACCCACACGCCGCTCTGATTCACCAGGGCGAACCACAGCTGGGCCCCCTTGGGAAGGCGCATCTTGAGAAGGCGCTTGCTCCCCGGCCACAACTCCAAGCGCCCGCGCGTGAGCATGAGGGCGTCGTCGGAAACGATCGAGGTCAGCTCGAACTTTTCGACGCGAGCGGGCAGGACGGGAGCTGCCTTGTGGCTGACGACTTTGAGGGGAAGCGCGAAGTCCGACCTCACGAGGCGGAAGACATATTCAGCCGCGGGAGCGGCGGAGCCGCCGCGGAGGGCGTCCGGCACCGCCTCCCATTCGGTGGGCCGGAGCGCGTCCGGAAGCTCGGCGATCTGGAGGGTCACCCTGCCGCCGGAGCGCACCGCCACCCAGCCGCGTTGGAGATTCGCTCCTTCCACCACCGGCCCCCGCAACGCCAGCTCTTCGGTCCCATCCTGCAAGGGGATGTTGTAGCTGCCGGTGAGGAGGACCTTGCCCAGGACGCGCCGGGCGAGCTTCAGCTCCCACGTCCGATAGGGATCCGACTCCGCTTCGGCAAGAGGCCGCACATCCGTCAGGTCCCTGCCGAGGAACCGCACGCTTTGCGCCTCCGCGGGGAGGCGCACCCGGAGAACGCGCACGCCTGCGTTTTCGATCTGGCACTCAATCCGGAGGCTGATCTGCGCCCGGCCTTCCTGGACGGACGCCTGCTGGAGCGTGGCGGCCTGGATCCACGGGGCCACCTGCTCCACGTCGAACTCCAGCCGCCAATCCCTCTGCAGAAGCCGGAAAGCAAACGCCCCCTTGGCGCGAACTCCCTGGGCGGCCGGGTCCAGTTGGCTGACGCCTTCCCGCCGGGCGGGCTGGAGGCGCATGCCTTGCTCAGGAATGATGACCAACGAACCCCGCTGCTTGCGGGCCTCGCGGATGGCCAAACGCGGCGCGGGCCAACCCTTGCGCGGCTTCAACCCGGGCCCCGCCAGAGTCGCATCGAAACTTGTCGCGCCCAAGGTGCGGGTCCGCAGGTGCAGCGTGACGACGCGGCCTTCGGGCTCTTTGCGCTCGGTCCAATGAGTCATCGCCGGCCCGCTCAGCGTCTCCACGTCCATGCCCTCGGGCATAACGAAGCTCAGCTTGAAAATGCCGGCTCGGGCGACTGTTACGTTCAGATGCGCCGCAAGCAGGGTGCGATCCTCGCCGAGGGAAAGGGTCTGGCGGCTGACGACCTGCACGTCCGGCTCCACCGCGGAGGCGGAAATCGCCAGGGACCCGGAGGGCTTCGAGAACCGGAAGGCGCGGCGAAGCGTCAGCCCTCCTATGCGATCCTTCAGCACGGCCAAGGAGTCGGCGGGAAAGTCTTCCAGATTGATCGACGTCAGCCCCTTCGCATCCACGCGGTCCAACTGCACGTCGTTTCCGGTGGCCGCGCCGACCACCCCCACCTGGCCGGCCGCGCCTTCCACCGCCGCCAGCCCGGCCGCGGCCGCATAGGGAAGCGGGCGAGTCGCAATCTGCGAGCGAATCGTAACGCGGAAAGGCCCGGTCTGCGCCGAGGAGAAGGAAAGTCGCAGCAGGCGGGTGTCCGGATCGAACCGCCAAAAGCTCAGCCCCGGGCAGGACGCGTCCGTGACCGTCGCCCCTTCGGGCGCGCGGAAGAGGAGCGTCTGGATCTGGCCTTGGGCGGGCCGGATGTCGAAGAGGTGAACGCCCTCGAGGATGCCGGCGGTGGGGACCCAAAGCTGCTGGGAATCGGCGTAAAACACGAGCGCCTCTTTCCGGATGTCGCGGCTCCGAGGCTTCCACCCGATCCACACGCGTCCGGCGGGCGGCAGGAGCGCGACCGCCTTAGTCCACGGCTTGCCTTCCTTGACCCCGGTCGTCTGCTCGAGCGAGACCGCCTCGGGCGCGACAACCTCCACGTCCATGTCTTCCAACGTAAGCTCGACACGATGGATCAAGGCCGGCCCGGCCGGGAGGAGGAAGCCTTCGTTGTCGCCCCGGCGGCCGACCGGCAAGCGGCAGTCGATCTGGACGCGGCGGCGCCCGGGCGCGTCGGCTACCAGGAGCAGGGGCGCGTCCGGCGCGGCGCTCGCCCGCACCGCCCGCGTGCCGCCGCCCTGGCCCGCATCAATCGCCGTGGCCACGGCGGGCGGGTAGAGGACCTCGAGGGTCTCCCCGGCGCGGCGCGCCGTCCACTCAATCAGGAGCCTGCCCGAAACAACCCCGTCGGCCACCGTGAGGCGCTGGACAACGGAATCGGCAAAAGCCGGGCTTGGCCGGCTGGGAGCGCTCGTCTGGGCCTGGGCCGCCTGAACGACCTGCTGGGCCGCCGCCGCGTCCCGGCCGGCAAGCGAGAGCAACGCCGCCAAGCCGACCGCCGCGGCGCGCCCCGCGCGTCCGGCCTTGCGCGCGCGTTGGAGCCCGGGGATCACCGCCTCCCAAATCGCGATCGCCAACAGGAGCAGCCCGAAGGGCAGCGCCGGATGCGGGAGCCGCAACACAGCCCAGGCCGCCAACGTCCAAGCCGCCGCCGAACCGAGCGTCCGCCGGAGCGCGGACTTGCCCAAGCGCCCCCAGGCAAGGGCCGCGAGAGCGAAGAGCGCCGGCCACAGGCGCAGAAGCTGGCTCCACGTCGAAGGATGGAGCGGCTCATTCCGCACCTCCACGCGCAGGAGGCTCCCCGCTTCCCGGACCGGGGCGGAAAGAGCCAAAGAAACCGGCGGCGTGTTTGCGGCCAGGGAAAGAGCCGCTGCCAGAAGCGCCGCCGCGCCCGCGCCCGCAAGGAGGAGACAGAAGCCGCCGCCGATCCAAAGCCTCGTCCTACTCGGCGAACCGTCGGAAGGGACAAGGCGTCGCAAGCCCCATCCCGTCGCAATAAAGCACAGCAGCGCAAACGCCGCCCCCGCCCAGACTCCCAGCCGCGCCGACCCGGAGGAATAGCCGGCGAGCTTCGCAGGCCGCAGGTCGCCTCCGGCCCAGACCAGCCGCCGCCCCTGATCGGGCTCTATCTTCCACTGGGTCCAGAGAACCGGAGCGTCCACCGCGGGAGCGACCAGAGACACCCGCCGCGGCCGGGGCGCCTTGGAGGCCAGCTTGACAGCAACTTCGGTCAGCGCGTCCGACCCCGCCGCCTGGATCGGGATCAAGTTGGTCGAGCCGCTGCGGATCGGCACGACGGAGCGGCCGTTGACTGTGACGGACCATAAGCGCACAGAGTCCGGAACCGCCAGGCCGAGATGCGGCCGGCCCCGGTTTTTGACGAAATAGCGGGCGGAGGTCAGGACCTGGCCTTCCTTGGAAACGGCGGTCTCCAGCACAGCCCGGTCGACCGCCAAGGCGGCGGTCTCGACCTGAGCCAGCGGCTTGAGCGCCAGCCGCAACTCGTAAGGCCGGGCCGTGTAGCGGTAGGCGGCCAGGATCGGCGCGTCGAAGAAGAGCCGATATGTCTCGGGCACTTCGCCCGGCTCCAGGCGCGTGAGGCCCGGAGAAACTTTGACCGGCTCGACCTGGAACTGAAAGGCGCTGATCACAATGGTGTAGCCGTGCTCAGAAGCGGCGTCGGCGGGGCGCGCCCCGGAAAAGGCGATCGTCTCGCCCTGGGGATTGAAGGGGCGCTCGTAGGTGGCCAGGAGGGTGTAGTCCCCCGTCACCGGGGTGTGGAGGAAAATGTCGTAGCCCTGGTCCGATTTCTGCCAGTTGCGGATGTCCTTGCCGGTGAACTCGACGTTGGAGTACTCCGGCGAGAGGTCCACATGGAGCCGGGAAATCGGCGCGCCGGAGACGACGTACTGGATCACCGTGCTCCCATAGGCCGCGCCTTCCCCCACGGAGAAAAGGTGGAAGACGTCGGCCTGGATGGTCTGGGGCAACCGCTGGACCTGGAGAGTCAGCTCCCAGGCCGGATCGTTGATGCGGTAGGCCGCCTGGATGTTTTCCAACGGCTTGGGGAAGAACGCCGTCGCCATCTCGGTCAGACCCTGCGTCTTGCCGGGCGTGAGCAGGTAGCACGCCGCGGCGGCCGCGCCCACGTAGCCCCGGACGGCTTTCGCCTGAAGGACCTCAATCCTGGGGAGCGCCCATGTCGCTCCCTGGAAGGGCTGGTTCCGCTCGAGAACGAGCTGGAGCAAGCGGCGGCCCTGGACCGGCTTCTCGAAAAGGATCCGAAGCTCGGCCAGGCCGTTGGTCGCCCCGCTGAGGAAATAGTCGGCCACGTCCTGCGCCTCCACCTTGGCAAGCGCATAGCCCGCCGGCACGCGGAGGCGCAGCTCCCGCACAGGCGCTTCCCGAATATCCAGCTCCAGCTCGGCCGCAACGCTCGTCTCCGTCTCGCTCAAGCGATAAGCCAGCGCCTCGGACACGCTCACCTCGGGAAGGATGTTGTCGGCCTGAATCAAGAGGCGCGCCCCCAGACCGGAAAAGCGGAAGGCGAACGTCTGCCCGCCGCCGGGGGCGAGAACGCGCTTGATGGCGTCGGAGCTGGGAAGCCGCTCGGGCGAGATCTGGGAAAGACCGGAAGACTCGGCCACCTCCAGCCGCACCGCGCCGCGGTTGACGATTCGGACATAGCCGCCGAACCGCGTGGCGCCCGCCGGCTCGACGCGCAACGGCGCCACCTCGACCGGAAACGCCCCCAACGGCTGGCGGGTCTGGACTTGAATTGAAAAGCTTCCCGTTTGCGCCCGGTTGAGGCGAACCACCAACAAACGCTTCTTCCCGTTCTCCTCCTTCGGCGCGGGCTCGACCGACCAGGCCAACACGCCTTTCCCGGCGACCTTCGTCACTTCACCCTCGCCGATCAGCTCCAGATCGAGCCGGTCCAGCTTCCCTTGCATCACCTTGTACTCGAACAGGAAACTCTGCTCGAGCAGACCAGGCCGCACGACGATCTGGCGGAAGGCGTCCACGCCGTAGAAGAGGCGGGCCGCGGCTTCCTTGCGCGCGCCCTTCCAGGCGAGGAAGACCCGCCCGTCCGCGGGCACATAGTCCCGGAACAGACCCCCCGCGCTCTCGGGGCGGCGCGAAAGGCCGGTGCGCAACTGCGTGTCCGCCGGAAGCCCCGCCACGGCGATCGGCTGGAGCGGGCCCGGAGCGACATGGAACTCGACGCTCTTCCAGCCGTCCTTTTCCTCAACCGCCGCGTCGAAGCGCAGCCGAAGCGGATACTCGCCCGGCTTGTCGAACCGAAGCCACAGCGCGCCGTCCCGCAGCTCGGGACGGCCGTCCCCATCCACATGAACCTCCTTCAACGCGCACCGCCCCGCCAACAGC
>JAGHDA010000159.1 GCA_021160185.1 Verrucomicrobiota bacterium | reverse complement strand
GTAGTGAACGGCAATGTCACACACGACATCCGGGGCCAACGGTGCTTCGCCGGAGGCGAGATCGCTGGAATCAAATGCCACGGGGCCATCGACACCGTCATCAGCGACAATCATATCTTCCGAACCGGGCGGGGGATTTGGCTGGACTGGATGGCCCAGGGGGCCAGAGTCACGCGCAACCTGCTCCACGACAACACGACCGACGATCTATTCCTCGAGGTGAACCACGGGCCGCTCCTGGCGGACAACAACCTTTTCCTCTCCCCCACGGCCGTCAGAAGCATGTCCGAAGGAAGCGCCTTCGCGCACAACTTGATCGCCGGAAACGTCTTGCTTCACCCGGAGCTGAGGCGCTCCACGCCGTACCACAAGCCACACTCGACCCAGATCGCCGGGCTGAGCGCGACGCGCGGCGGCGATGACCGGTGGCATAACAACCTGTTCGTCGGCCGCAGCGGCCTGGCGCCTTACGACAAGGCCGCCCAACCGGTCCGGATGGCCGGCAACGTGTTCCTGGCCGGCGCCCGGCCCTCGAAACACGAGAAGGATCCGGTTGCGCTCCCTAGCTCGAACCCCCAACCGGAATGGGCCGAGAAACCGAACGGCTTCTATCTCCGCATGACTTTCGACAAGGCCTGGATCGCCGGCCGGAAGACTCGACTCGTCACCACCGAGCTTCTCGGCAAAGCCCGACTGCCCCGGCAGGGCTACACGAACCCGGACGGCTCGCCGCTCCGAATCGACGTCGATTACTTCCGGAAGCCTCGCAGTGTAAACGCTCCGGCGCCCGGCCCGTTCGCCCGTCCGAAGCCGGGCCGCGCCCGGATCAAACTGTGGCCCAAATAACCGCGAAGAAAGACGCGCCTTGAACCGGGGTCGAAAGGCGGGCGGCGCGAAAACAGGCCGGCCGGGGCGGATCCGATGCAAGCGAGGCGGCTTTTCCTTGTTCAGGCGGCCGGGATGGACACACTAAGCGGCGGGACATGGGCAAAAACTCTCGCCAACCGGCCGCCTTTGTAGGGGAATTTCGAAGGGTCGTCGTCGTCAGCGACATTCACTACGCCGGGCCCATCGAGCAAGGCCGTCGCGACCACGAGGCGCGCGCGGTCCCTAATCCGCTGGTTCGGACGCTGCTCCGCGCCTATCGCCGCTACGTGTGGCTCCGGACTCCCCAGAGCCACACCTACATGCTGGATCGGTTCCTCGCCGCCGCCCCGGACGCGGACCTGGCGGTGGCGCTGGGGGATCTTTCCTGCGACACGGCCTTTGTCGGCGCGCAAGACGAAGGCGCTTTCCAAAGCGTCAAGCTGTGCGTGGAGAAACTGACCGACCGATTCGGCGCAGCGAAACTCCGGATCGCCCTCGGCGATCACGATCTGGGCAAGAAAAGCCTGGCGGGCGGCGTGGGCGGCCCCCATTTTGCAAGCCTGGAACGGCTCCGCCGCGAGCTGGCGCTGCCGCCCTTCTGGACCGAGCGCCTGGGGCCTTGGCGCTTTGTCGGCGTGACCTCGACGCTGGTCGCCCTGCCGGTGTTCCTCCCCGAACTCGATCCCGAGGAACGAAAACAGTGGGAGGCGGCCCGCCGCGAGCACCTGGAAGCGATCCGACGCGTCTTTCTCGACCTGGCTCCGGAAGAGCGGCTGTTCCTTTGCTGCCACGACCCCACCGCGCTGCCGTTTTTGTGGGAGCTGTCCGAGGCGCGGGAGCGGGCGCGCCAACTGGAGGCCACGCTCATCGGCCACCTGCACACCCCGCTGGTCCTGCGCCTGAGCGGGCTGCTCGCCGGAATGCCCCAGATCAACTTCCTGGGAAACACCGTCCGCCGGCTATCATCCGCCCTGCGGCGCGCCCGGGATTGGAGGCCGTTCCGGGTCCGCCTCTGCCCGTCTCTGACCGGAATCCAGCTTTTGAAAGACGGCGGTTTCTGGGAGATCCTGCTGCCGCCGGAAACCTCGCGCCGTCCGATCTGGCGCTTCCATCCCCTGCCCTGGTGAACGACGACGGGCCGCCGAGCCGCGCCCTTACTTTCCCTGAGGCCACGGAACCGACTTGGGGCGCCAGGCGGTCACGCAATGTCTCTTCCGAACCGGCCACCAGGCTTCCAACTCCCCGGCCAGCTCGCGCACGCGTTCCGGCTCTTTGCCGGCCAAGTTCCGCTCCTCTCGAGGATCCGCAAGCAGGTCGAAGAGCTGCGGCCGCATGTCCTTGGGCGGATAGCGCACGCGGCCGGCCGCCCCGTCGTAGGTGAGAAGAAGCTTCCAACGGCCTCGGACAACCCATCGGTAGAGCAAGGACGCCTCGGGATCCTCGATGTCCGCAATGTCATGCGCGAAGGTCTCGCCGAACACCGCTTCCGCGCCGGCGGGCCTGCCCTGCCGAAGGGCGGGCATCAGGTTGCGGCCGGGAAGGTTGATCGGAACGCACAATCCCGCCGCGCCGAGGATGGTGGGCGCGATGTCCACGCTGCTGCACAGCTCCCGCTCCCGCACGCCCGGCCGAATCACTCCGGGCCAGGAAAACAGGATCGGCGTGCGCACTCCGCCCTCATAGGGGCTTTGCTTGGACCGCGGAGCAAATCCCCGGCCCGCGGGCTTCTGGATCCAGCCGTTGTCGGCAAGGTAGACAATCAGCGTGTTTTCCCGAAGGCCCTTTTCTTCCAACCGCTTCAAAAGCCTGCCGCAGGTTTCGTCGAACCACTCGCACATGGCGTAATACTTGGCGATCGACTCCGGCCGGCCCGAGACGCGGCAGCGGCGCAGAATCCGCTCCGGCGGGTTGTGGGGCTCGTGGGGCAGAAAAGGCGCATACCAGACAAAAAACGGCCTTCCCGCCGCCGCCGCCCGATCGATGAAATCGAACAGCGGCTCCATGGTTTCACGCCCGATCTTCAGCCCCGCGTCGCCATGGCGGCCGCCGGGATGCGGAAAACCGAGCGTCATGCCCTCGGTGAATCCGCCCCGCCGGAAGTTGCCCTCCCACCATTTGCCGCACTGAAAGCTCCAATAGCCCTTCTGGGAAAGCAGCCGCGGCAAGGTGGGGTGGCGGTCCACATGGCAAATCAACAATTCCCGGATGTCCTCGCTCGCCTCGCGGGCCCGGCGCG
>JAGHDA010000098.1 GCA_021160185.1 Verrucomicrobiota bacterium | reverse complement strand
GGCCGGCGTCGCTCAACCCTGCCGGGCCGAACAAAACCCGATACGCCGCCGCTACGAGGAACATAATCGGCGTTCCGGGAATTCCCGGGAGCAGGCTGCCCGCCACGCCCGCCGCCATCAGCAGGAGCGCTGCCACAAATCCCGCGATTTCCGCTCCGCTCATGGGCTTTTCTTCCCACTCATCTTCCGCCGTCGGAACCCTTGCCCCGACGCAGGCGTTCCAGCGTTTCCATGAAATCGGCCGGAGGCGGGGCCTCGAATTCCATCGAGCGGCCGTCCTCCGGATGGGCGAAGCCCAACAACCGGGCGTGAAGCATTTGCCGCGGCGGGCGGAATCCGATCGCCGCGGCCAGACGCCGGTTCGCCCGCTCTCCGTAAACCGGGTCTCCGGCCAGCGGATGCCCCAGGTGCTTGAAGTGGACCCGGACCTGGTGGGTGCGTCCGCTGTGCAGCTCGGCTTCCGCCAGGGCGGCCGGGCCGAACCGCTCGATCACCCGGTAGGCGGTGGACGCAGGCCGGCCGTTCCCCACTACAGCCATGCGCTTGCGCTCTCTGGGGTGCCGGGCCACCGGGGCGTCGATCACGCCTTGGTCCTGAGCCGGCTCTCCGCACACGATGGCCCAGTAGATTTTTCGGACCCGCCGCGCAGCGAACTGCCTGGCCAGCGCTTGATGCGCGGCGTCGTTTTTCGCCACCACCATCACCCCGCTGGTGTCCCGGTCCAGCCGATGCACAATGCCCGGGCGGGCCACGCCGCCGATTCCGCTCAGCCGCTCCCCGCAGTGGTGAAGCAGCGCGTGCGCCAACGTCCCTTCCCAATGGCCCGGCGCCGGATGAGTCACCAGCCCCGCCGGCTTGTTCAGCGCCAGCAGCCAGTCGTCCTCGTAAAGCAGCTCCAGCGGAATCTCTTCCGGCCTCAGCTCCCAGGGCTTCGGTTGCTCCGGCCATTCCACGCTTACTTCATCGCCGGGCGAAAGCCGGTGGGCGGTCTTCACGAGGCGGCCGTTGACCCGGATCCGCCCCTCCCGGATAAGCCGTTGCACGGCGTTGCGGGAAACGGAGGGAAATCGCTCCCGGAGACAGCAGTCCAGCCGTTTTCGGGCCTCCGCCGCTTCCGCTACAAATCGCTCCGCCTGCTTGTCCATGACTCCGAACAATTCCGACGCGCGCCGGACGTTACCGCCCCGCGGTTTCCTCGCCGACGCTTTGGGCGCGCCTCCATCGATACAAAACTACGCCGCAGGCCACGGCGATCGCGCTTACGAGATGGCCCGGCGTGGCCCAACCGCCCAGGTAATAGCGCTCGTAGTCGCCGCGGAAAAACTCGATGACGAACCGCGCCCCGCCGTACCCGATCAGGTAAAGAGCGAAGACCTGGCCGTCGAAGCCTCTGCGTCGGAACCATCGGGCCAGAACCGCGTAGAGGATCAGGTTCGCGCCCGCCTCGTACAGTTCGGTGGGATGAACTCCCGCTCCATGGGTGATGTGCTCGGGCGGGAAGTGGACGGCCCAGGGCAACGAACAGGCTTTGCCGTAGCAGCATCCGTTGAGGAAACAGCCGATCCGCCCGAAAGCGTGCCCCAGGGAAACGCTTGGAGCCAAGACATCGGCCAGCTTCCAAAGCGGGAGCCGCTTGAGCCGGGTGTAAGCCAAGACCGCCAGCGCGCCGCCGATCAACCCCCCGTAAAACACCAGCCCCCCGGCGCGGAGGTTGAGCGTTTGCCACAAAGGCTTGTCGGCGAAGTCCTCCTGCCAGTACTCGACAACGTAGAAAAGCCTCGCTCCCAGCAAGGCGGAGATCACCAGCCAGAAACCCAAATCGGCCACCGCCTCGCCCGAAATCCCGGCGAGCGGAGCCCGCCGAGAGGCGGTCCACAACCCCGCCAGAAAACCGAGAGCCACCATCACCCCGTACCAGTAAATCGCCGTTGCCCCGATGCGGAACGCCACCGGATCCATATTTCCAGAGTATCGTCCCGGTCTGGGAAAGTCGAATAAATCGTCTCGGCCGGCCCGGCGCGTTTCCCCCCCCCACGTGGATTAGCAAGGCGAGGGATCCTGTCGGAACGCGCCCGCCTTTTGCCTGGACATCGGGCGGTTCTGCCACTAACCGTAACCGGCTGAGCGAGGGCGCCGGCGGCTGTTCGCCCGGACCAGCCCGAAGATCCAAAGGTTGCCGCCGGATGTTGAATCGAGCTGAAAAGTAATCGGAACAGAAATGGCAAAGGAAATCTCCTTGTTTGAGAAATTCAGGAAGGGCTATCGGCCCAAGCTTCCGGAAGTCTTCGCCCGCCATGGCGCTGCGCTGCGTTGCGTCGAGGGGGAGCGCTTGGAGCCGGATGCGGACGCCGAGGCGATCCGGAAGCTCTTCCCCAACACTTACGGGCTGCCGGTGGTGACCTTTGAACCGGGCGGCGAGCCTCCGGCCGCGCCGCTGACCGTGGGCGTCGTCCTTTCCGGAGGCCAAGCCCCCGGCGGACACAACGTGATCGCCGGACTCTTTGACGGGCTTAAGTCATTGCATTCCCAGAGCCGCCTTTACGGCTTTCTGGGAGGGCCCGCCGGCGTGATCAAGGGGTTCTCCAAAGAGCTGGCTTCCGAGCTGATCGATGAGTATCGCAACACCGGTGGCTTCGACATCATCGGCTCGGGCCGCGACAAGCTGGAGAAGGAGGAGCAGTTCGACAAGGCCATTGAGAACTGTCGCAAGCTGGGCGTCACGGCGCTGGTGATCATCGGCGGTGATGATTCGAACACCAACGCCTGCCTGATGGCCGAGTACTGTCAGCGGGTCGGGGCGGGGCTGAATGTGATCGGCTGCCCCAAGACCATCGACGGCGATTTGAAAAACAAATACATCGAGACTTCTTTCGGGTTTGACACCGCCGCCAAGGTGTACGCCCAGTTGGTGGGCAACATCCAGCGCGACGCCGCTTCCGCCCGCAAATACTATCACTTCATCAAGCTGATGGGGCGGAGCGCCTCCCATATCGCGCTGGAGTGCGCTTTGCAGACCCATCCGAACGTCTGCCTCATCGGCGAGGAAGCGGCGGCCAAAGGAATCACGCTCGACAAGTTGGTCGATTCCATCGTCCGGGTCGTCGCGGAGCGGGCCGACGCGGGCAAGAATTTTGGCGTGATCCTGGTGCCGGAGGGAATCATCGAGTTTCTGCCCGATGTGCGCAGCCTGATCGCCGAGCTGAACGAGCTGCTCGCCAAGGAGGGGGACTATTTCAAGAGCCTGCCCACCGAGGACGACAAGCGCCAGTTCCTTTACCAAAAGCTTTCCTCCGAGGCGGGACACACCTTCAGCATCCTGCCTCACGCCATCCAGATGCAGCTCGTTCTGGACCGGGCCGCGCATGGCAATGTGCAAGTCTCCCGGATCG
>JAGHDA010000092.1 GCA_021160185.1 Verrucomicrobiota bacterium | reverse complement strand
CCCACCCACACGCTTCCCTCGCGATCGACGTAGACACAGCGCACCGCCCGGGTGTTCAGGCCGCGGCCCACTGTGTAGTGGCTCCAGCCCGAGCCGGGAGAAAACCGGTAGACGCCGTCGTTGAAGGCGCCGAGCCAGAGGTTTCCGTCCAGATCCTCGGCCGAAGTCTGGAAATGCGTCTTGAACGAAGGGCATTTCCACGGCCCTCCGATCCACTTGCCCCGGCTGTATTGCTCCAGCCCTTCCGGAGTCACCACCCAAAGGCCGCCCGCCCGCCGGCGGGTCAGATGCTTCACTACGGCCGGTTTGCCCCCTCCGCGCGCCGGCAGGCGAATCCACCGTTTCCCGTCAAAGCGGGCCGCCGTGTCTCCCTGCTTGAACCACGTGAAGCCTTCGCCGTCGTTGACGATCTCCAAGATCGCGCCTTGCGCGAATCCTCCCGGGCCGAGGACCTGTTCAAACCGTCCGTTGCGGAGGAGGTAAAGAGCCGAGTCCCTGTCCGCCATCCACAACCGGCCTTTGGCATCCTCGCCCACGCGCTCCACGCCCTTTTTCGGGACGCCCCGGTCCTGACTCCATACTTCAAATCTCTTGCGCTTGTACCGCACGAGCTTGTGGGAAACGGTCACCGCCCACAGCGCTCCCGAACGGTCCGCATACAGGCGGAGAACGCCGTCTTCCGGGAGGCCAGGCGCAGTGGCGAAATTGAAGACGGCGAATCGGACTCCGTCAAACCGGGCCACCCCTCCGAAAGTGGCCAGCCAGAAGTAACCGTCGGGGGTTTGGTCGATCCCGTTGACCGAACTTTGGGGGAGACCGTCGATTGTCTGCCAGTTGGCGACGACGTAATCCGAAAGCGCGGCGATCTCCGCAGCCGACGCCGCTGCGAGGATCAACGCGGCCGCCGCTGTCAGGCAAAGCCTCCTGCGCATTCGTCCGCGCGGCGCCCGTTTTTTTGCGTCCCCTGTCATAGGAAAGGTGGCGCGGCTAACATAGCCCTCCAAACCGACCTCAGTCGAGCTTTTTGCTTCCCTGTTTATGGGGCGCTGCTGGGAAGCGCCGCCGGAAGAAGCGCTGAGAAAAGGAGGCGCGGAGAAATAAGAGCCGAAGTGGAGCAAAGAAGCCGATTGACATTTGGCTGAAAGTCGAATAGGCTTATTTTCGATGCACGAACTCATCCGAAGCATTAAGGCAATATCCGATCCAGCCCGCGTCCGCATCCTTATGGCCTTGGAGGAGCGAGAGAGGTGCGTCTGCGAACTTACTCAACTGCTTCACCTCGCGCCTTCCACCGTTTCCCGACATCTTTCGCTTCTCTCCTATGCCGGGTTCGTCCGTTCCCGCCGCGAGGGACGTTGGGTGTTCTTTCGCTTGGCGTCGGAGAACGAAATGCTTCCTTTTCTTCCCGGTTTGCTCCAATGGCTGCGGGAAAGCCTCTCCGAGAGCGAAGAAATCGTAGCGGACCGGGAGAAACTGGCGAGGCTGGACCAGGAAGACCTCTGCAGACCATGATGAGCCGTCGAAAGCTTCGGGTTCTCTTTCTTTGCGCCGGCAACTCTTGCAGAAGCCAAATGGCCGAGGCATGGGCGCGTCATCTGCAAGGCGATTGGATCGAGCCCTATTCGGCCGGAATCGAGAAACATGGGCTCAACCCGTATGCGGTTCAGGTGATGGCAGAAGTCGGTGTGGATATGAGCGGGCATCGCTCCAAGACGCTTGAGGAGCTGCCTTCTTTAGAGTTCGACTGGGTGGTTACAGTCTGCGGGCGCGCCCGCGAAAAGTGCCCTCTCTTTCCGGGCAAGGCCAAGGTGATTCACCAGGGGTTTGAAGATCCCCCAAGCTTGACCCGCGACATGCCGGACGGGGAGGAGAAATTGGCCGTGTACCGCCGGGTGAGAGACCAGATTCGCGAGTTTGTGGAAAGCCTTCCGGAGACTTTGGAGCGGCTTTCGAAGGGCGGAGCTCTCTCCTCCCGGGCTCACTCAGGAAGGCCCGAACTAAAAGAGACCCCCGGTTAAGAGGGCAAAGCTTTTCAGGGATTGAGCGCCAGAGGGGGGGCATTCTACGGAAAATCATGGAAAAAATGGCAAAATAACCAACAAGTGTCGAGATAAGTTGAACTATGCGCATTGCTAATTCAGTTAATAAGACAAAATCGGGGCCAGAAGCGCGCATGCCCAAAAGACTGAATTTCTTCGAGCGCTATCTTTCCGCCTGGGTTGTCGTGTGCATGGTTGTCGGGGTGGCTCTGGGCAGGATGTTCCCTGACGCCGTGGCCGCCCTGAGCCGGCTTGAATTCGCCAAAGGTTCCCAGGTGAACGTGCCGATTGGGATCCTGATTTGGCTGATGATCTACCCGATGATGCTCAAAGTGGATTTCTCGGCGATCGCTGGAGTCGCTCGCAAACCAAAAGGGCTTTTAATTACTCTATTTGTCAATTGGCTGGTGAAGCCGTTCAGCATGGCCCTTTTCGGATGGCTTTTCGTCGGGCGCTTGTTCCATGGATGGATCGATCCGGAGACGGCGAGGAGCTACATCGCCGGCCTGATCATTCTGGCGGCCGCTCCTTGCACGGCCATGGTCTTCGTGTGGAGCTACTTAACAGACGGCGATCCGGCTTATACACTGGTCCAGGTGGCGGTGAACGACCTGATCATGCTCTTCGCCTTCGCGCCGATCGTCATGTTCTTGTGCGGCGTAGCCAATGTGATCGTTCCAGCCAAGGTGTTGATTACTTCTGTGGCGGTCTTCATCGTTATCCCGCTGACCGCGGGATGGCTGTCCCGGACGTTTCTCATTCGCCGCCGCGGTCGAGAATGGTTCGAGTCGATTTTCCTGCCCAAGCTTCATCCGGTGACCGTGACGGCGTTGCTCTTGACGCTGGTATTGATTTTTGCATTCCAGGCCGAGAACATCCTTGCCCGGTGGTTTGCGGTGTTGCTCCTGGCGGTTCCTATTCTTGTCCAGGTCTACTTCAATTCGACGCTCACTTATGGCTTGATGTGGCTCTTTCGGGTCCGGCACAACGTGGCTGCGCCCGGGGCGCTGATCGGAGCGAGCAACTTTTTCGAGCTGGCTGTGGCGGTGGCGATCACGCTTTTCGGGCCGGCCTCCTCGGCGGCTCTGGCGTGCGTGACGGGCATCCTGGTCGAGGTTCCGGTGATGCTTTCGGTGTGCCGGATTTGCGTGGCCACGCGCCCGTGGTATGAGCGCCGCCTTGAAGCGGCTTCCGGGGCGACTTGACGCTCGGGCCGCGCCGGGCGAGAGCCCGCTGCGGGTCAAGGGATGTTCAGGAGACTTCGGGAGGCGGGGAGCTTTTTACGTTCCTGTTCGGGGGACGGGATCGCGCCGGGCGTTTTCCGGAGGCGAAAAAAATGAAAAATCAGCATTGACACCTTTCTTGGTCCCGATTACTTTCGGGCCTTCGTTAAATGGAACGAGGAGAGCGAGGCCGCCGACCCCTCGCAGAAGCGAAGGAAGAGAGGGGAGGCGGGAGAGAGCTTTCCGCGGCCGGCCGAGGGCCTTCGCAGGCAACGGCGGATTTGCCCATGTAGCTCAGTCGGTAGAGCGCGTCCTTGGTAAGGACGAGGTCACCGGTTCAAACCCGGTCATGGGCTCCAGAACTTGGGAACATAAGAACGAGCAGAACGCGCAATGGCTAAAGAACAATTCCAGCGGACGAAACCTCACGTCAACGTCGGAACGATCGGTCATATTGACCATGGCAAATCGACATTGACCGCGGCGATCCTCAAGGTCCAGGCCAAGAAGGGCATGGCCAAGGAGGTTCCGTATGCCGAGATTACAAAAGGCGGCACGGTTCGTGATGAGACGAAGACCGTCACGATCGCGATTTCCCACGTGGAGTATGAATCGGATAACCGCCATTATGCCCACGTGGATTGCCCCGGTCATGCCGACTACATCAAGAACATGATCACCGGCGCGGCGCAGATGGACGGCGCTATTCTAGTGGTGGACGCGGCCGAGGGGCCGATGCCCCAGACTCGGGAGCATATCCTTCTGGCCCGCCAAGTGGGCGTGCCCGCCATTGTGGTCTACATGAACAAGGTGGACCTGGTGGACGATCCGGAGCTGTTGGATCTGGTCGATATGGAGCTGCGGGATCTGCTCAGCAAGTATGATTTCCCGGGCGAGGAGACGCCGATCATCCGCGGCAGCGCCAAGGGCGCGTTGGCGGGCGAGGAGCAGCACGAAAAGTCCATCGAGGAGCTTCTTAAGGCGGTCGACGAGTTTGTTCCCTTGCCGCAGCGGGATATTGACAAGCCGTTCCTGATGAGCATCGAGGATGTGTTCAACATTGAAGGCCGCGGCACCGTGGTGACCGGCCGTGTGGAACGGGGCGTGCTCAACAGGATGGATGAGGTGGAAATCGTGGGATTGGAAGAGACCCGCAAGACGGTTGCCACCGACATCGAGATGTTTCGCAAGCTCCTCGACAAAGCCCAGGCCGGAGACAACGTGGGTGTGCTCTTGCGGGGAATCAAGAAGGACGAGGTGGAGCGCGGCATGGTGTTGGCCAAGCCGGGCACGATCACTCCGCACACGCATTTCCGGGCTGAGGTCTACGTCCTGTCCAAGGAGGAAGGAGGGCGGCACACGCCTTTCTTCAACAATTACCGGCCTCAGTTCTACTTCCGGACCACTGATGTGACTGGCTCGGTGACTCTTCCTGAAGGAGTCGAAATGGTGATGCCCGGCGACAATGTGAACTTGGAGATCAAGCTGATCGCTCCGATCGCCATGGAGCGCGGGCAGCGGTTCGCCATCCGGGAAGGCGGCCGCACGATCGGCGCCGGCCGGGTCACTGAGATTATCGAGTAACGCCCGAGGCTCAAAGGGCGAAAGGCTCTTGACGGGCCTCCGTCCTTGTGGCAGGCTAAGGGCCGCTCTGAACATAACAATTCAAGGTAGGGCGGTAACTCAATTGGTAGAGTAGCGGTCTCCAAAACCGTCGGTTGGGGGTTCGAGTCCCTCCCGCCCTGCCATTTCGATTTCGGAGGGGTGGCGGAGCGGTCGATCGCGGCGGTCTTGAAAACCGCTGGGGCGAACAGCCCTCGGGGGTTCGAATCCCTCCCCCTCCGCCAGAGGTGACAAAGCGTGAGTGATCTGCTGAAACTGGGTATTTGGGCGGCGATTGTCGGGGCCGTTTTCGGTTTCCTGTGGTGGAAGGGCTATTTGGCCCGGTTCGCCCAGTATGTTGCAGAGACGCGCGAGGAATTGCGCAAGTGCAACTGGCCGACCAAGGAGGAACTGAAGGGAGCGACGGTGGTCATCATGATCACGATCCTCCTGTTGGGCCTCTATCTGGCTCTTGTGGATCTGGTGATTACGCAGGTTGTCTGGCGGGTTCTGCTCAAGCTGTAGCGTCCAAGCGTCGCGCCCGACAAAGAGAAAGGTTATTCACACGGTCATGCAAAGCCAGTGGTATGTCCTCCACACTTTGGCCGGGCAGGAGCTGAAGGTCAAAGAGAGCATCGAGAGCCGCAAGCGCGCCGAGGAGCTTGACGAGTATATCCAAGAGGTTCTCGTGCCCATGGAGCGCGTGGCGGAAGTGCGCGGGGGCAAGAAAACCGTCAGCGCCCGCAAGCTTTATCCGGGATATGTGTTCATTCGCATGGCCCTGTTTGACGAGGACAATCGTCTCCTCGAAAAGCCGTGGAATCTGGTGAAACAGACGCACGGCGTCATTGGGTTCGTGGGCGATCCGCCCGTGCCCGCTTCCGAGGAGGAGATCGCTCACATCAAGGCCCAAATTGCCGAATCGGAAGAGACCGAGAAACCCAAGGTTGCTTTCGAAGTGGGCGAGACGGTCAAGATCAACGACGGTCCGTTCGTGAATTTCAACGGGGTGGTGGAAGAGATTGATCCGGAGCGAGGCAAGCTCAAAGTCACGGTGAATATCTTCGGGAGAAACACTCCGGTTGAATTGGAATATTGGCAGGTTGAGAAAGTTTGACTAGAGAACGCGTATGGCGAAGAAAGTTACGGCCTTGATCAAGTTGCAGATTCCCGCCGGCCAAGCAAATCCGGCGCCTCCTGTCGGTCCGGCTCTCGGCCAGCACGGGGTCAACATCATGGCCTTTTGCAAGGAGTTCAACGCGAAAACGCGCGATCAGGCCGGCATGATCATCCCTGTGGTGATCACGGTTTATCAGGATCGCTCCTTCACGTTTATCACCAAGTCTCCTCCGGCCGCAGTGCTTCTCAAGAAAGCGGCGAATATCGCCTCCGGATCGCCTACTCCCAACAAGGAGAAGGTGGGCAAGGTGACCCGCAAACAGATTGCGGAGATCGTGAAGATCAAGGAAAAGGACCTCAACGCAAGAAAACCGGAAGCGGCGGCTCGGATCATTGAAGGGACCGCCCGGAGCATGGGGATCGAGGTCGTTGACTGATGATTTGGACCGCTCGGCCAAATGGGCCGGGACGGTCGGAAGCGGGAGAGTTCACCCTCGCAAGCACCGCGCATCACATGGCAAAGAAACACGGAAAACGATATCGGAAGGCCCTGGAAACCTTTGATCCGAAGCGGCTTTACCCTTTGGAAGAAGCGGTGGAGACGCTCCGGAAGTTTCCCAAGGCGAAATTTGACGAGACGGTGGAAATCGCCTTTCGTTTGGGAGTGGATCCCCGGCATTCGGACCAGATGGTCCGCGGCACGGTGGCGCTTCCTCACGGTAGCGGCAAACAGATCCGCGTCGTCGTCTTCGCCAAGGCGGGGACAGCGGCCGACGCGGCCAAGGAGGCGGGAGCCGAATACGTTGGATTTGAGGAATTGATTCAGAAGGTCAAGGACGGCTGGACCGATTTTGACGTCGCGGTGGCCACCCCCGAGGCGATGAGCGAAGTGCGCAAACTGGGAAGAATTTTGGGACCGCGGGGCTTGATGCCGAACCCGAAAGTGGGCACGGTGACGAACGACACGGCCAAGGCGGTGCAGGAAGTCAAAGCGGGGCGGGTGGAGTTCAAGGTGGACCGCACCGGCAACCTCCATATGCCGATGGGCAAGGCCAGCTTTCCCGCGCAACATTTGGTGGAGAACGCGCGCGCGGTCATCGACGCGGTCAAACGCGCCAAACCCCAGACGCTGCGGGGCAAATATATCCGGAGCGGAGCCATTTCCTGTTCAATGAGCCCCTCGGTTCGATTGCAGCCGAAGGAGTACGAGTAGGCTTTAGGTCGTTGAGACAAGGCGCGGAGTGAAGCAGATCAACCGTTTCTAAGAACCATGCGTCCGGAAAAACAAGCTTTAGTTGAGGAATACATCGCTCGCCTGAACGCGTCGCCCTTTTTCATCGTCATTGAGTACCAAGGGTTGGATGTGGAGCAGTTCAGCGAGCTGCGAGGTCGGCTTGCGGAGGTCGGGGCGGAGGTCCACGTGGTTAAGAACCGGATCTTTCGCTTGGCGGCCGCCAATGCGGGCTATCCGGAGCTGGAGGTGAAAGGTCAGCTGGCGATTGTCACCGGGGAGAAGGAGATCTCCGCGACGGCGAAGGCGATCAAGAGTTTTGCCGCGGAGTTTGACAAACCCAAGTTTCAGTTCGGGTTTTTGGGCGAGGAGCGGCTGGACCAGGAGCAGTTGCAACAAATTGCCGATCTGCCCCCACTGGAGACTCTCCGCGCCCAGTTGCTGGCGACCGTGATGGGACCCGCCGCCAAGTTGGCGCGGGTGATCCAGGAGCCGGCGGCTTCCCTGGCGCGGGTGATCAAAGCTCGCGCGGACAAAGAGGGAGGCGCGTAGAGGTTAAGTTGAATTTCCCTTCCGCACACGGGCGGTATGGGAGTTGTGAGATCACAGTGAATCGTCGGCCCGCCGGCCGGCGGGCTTAAATCCTCCGCGGCTGCGGAGGGCGACGAACTGAAGGAAAAACGATGGCGGACATTGACGCATTGGCGGAGGAACTTGGCAAGCTGACGGTTTTGGAAGCTGCCGAGTTGGTGAAGAAATTGGAAGAACAATGGGGCGTGAGCGCGGCGGCTCCGGTGGCTGTCGCTGCGGGAGCGGCGGCCGGCGGCCCGGCCCAGCCCCAGGAAGAGGAGAAGACCGAGTTCGACGTGGTGTTGGCCTCTGTGCCCTCGGACAAGAAGATTCCCACCATCAAAGCGGTGCGGGAAGTCAAGCCGGGGCTTGGATTGGCGGATGCCAAGAAGCTTGTGGAGAGCGCACCTACAGCGGTTCTCGAGGCGGTTCCCAAGGAGGAAGCCGAGGCTGCCAAGAAAAAGCTGGAAGACGCAGGGGCGAAAGTCGAGCTCAAGTAGCCCTCTTAGTGGATCATGGCGGCGTCCATTTGCCGTGGGCGCCGCCGCCGAGATGCCAGAAAGCGCCTTATCGGGAATTTCGAACCAGATTCCGCTACGCGACCTGATCGGAACGGATGAGTCGACAGCCGCTTCGGAGGCGGCGTGTTCGGCTTGCCGTCTTTTTCTCGCAAGCCGCCGGGCGGAGAGCCCGCGCGACAAGCGGCCTGAGCCGGGGCCGCCGTGGAGAACTCCTTATCGTTGAGAACAGCCATGGCTAAAGAGCAAGCAGAACGCACGATCAACTTCGGTCGGATTAAAGAGGTTATTCCTCTTCCGAACCTCATTGAGATGCAGCTCGACTCCTACAAGGAGTTTCTGCAGGCGGGCGTTTCCCCTGAACACCGTAAAAACGTCGGCCTCCAAGCCGTTTTCAACGAGGTTTTTCCCATCGAAAGCTACGACGGGAAGACGACGTTGGAGTTCGTCAAGTACGAGATCGGCGAGCCTAAGCAGGATTGGATGGAGTGCTTTCGCGAGGGATTGACCTATGGCGGCCCCCTCTACGTGACGTTCCGGATTCGAAGCGAGACCGGCGCTTCCGAAGAGCGCGTCTTCATGGGAGAAATCCCACTCATGACGCCGCAGGGAACCTTCATCATCAATGGCGCCGAGCGCGTAGTCGTCAGCCAGCTTCACCGATCTCCCGGGATCGCCTTCGAGGCGACCCAGCACGCCAGCGGCAAGACGCTCTACTCCTTCCGCATCATTCCTGACCGCGGCTCATGGTACGAAGCCCAGTTCGACCAGAACGACCTTCTCCACGTCTACCTGGATCGGAAGAAGCGTCGTCGCAAGATCCTTGCCACCACGCTGTTCCGCGCCTTGGCTTTTCTGGATAGCGAGGCCAAAGGCAAGGAGGCGGAAAAGCGTCGCGGCACGGACGAGGAAATCCTCCGGCTGTTCTACGACATTGAGGAGCTCGAGCTCAAAAAGGCCGAAAATCTGGAAAGCATCGAGCAGAAGGTCTTGGTGGAAGACGTCCTGGATCTGGAAAAAGGCATGGTTGTGGCCCATGCCTTCGACCGGCTCACCAAGGCGCTCTTGCGACAGATCGCCGAGGCCGGCCATCGCAAGGTGCGAGTGGTAGACATCTCCGTGGACGACGGAGTAATCATCCAGTGCCTTCGGAAAGACCCGACCCGCAACGAGGAAGAGGCGCTCAAGGAAATCTACCTTCGCATTCGGCCCGGCGATCCGCCTACCGCGGCCAACGCCCGAGCCCTGATTAAGCGGATGTTCTTCGATCCGAAGCGCTACGACCTGGGGCGGGTGGGGCGCTACAAAATCAATCAGAAACTGGGCCTCGACGAAAAGAAGGTCGACCGCACGTTGACCAAGGAAGATCTGATCGCTGCGACGAAGTATCTCCTTCGCCTCCGGAAAGGGGAAGGGATCGTGGACGATATCGACCATTTGGGAAGCCGACGCGTGCGGACTGTGGGCGAGCTGCTTGGCAACCAATGTCGCGTGGGCCTGGCGCGCACCGAGCGGTTGGTCAAGGAGCGCATGACGCTTTTTGATCAGACGGTTGACAAGATGACGCCCCAGAAGCTGGTGAATCCCAAGGCGCTTTCCGCGGTGGTCCGTGATTTCTTCGGCAGAAGCCAGCTTTCCCAGTTCATGGACCAGACCAACCCGCTTTCAGAACTTACCCACAAGCGGCGGCTTTCGGCTCTGGGGCCGGGCGGTCTCTCGCGCGAGCGGGCTGGCTTTGAGGTGCGGGACGTCCATGCTTCCCACTACGGTCGCATCTGTCCCATCGAGACGCCTGAAGGTCCGAATATCGGCCTTATCGCTTCTCTGGCCACTTATGCTCGGGTCAATGAATTCGGGTTTATCGAAACTCCCTACCGAGTGGCGAAGAACGGCCGGGTCACCAACAAAATCGAGTACCTTACCGCGGATCGCGAGGAGCAATATATCATTGCTCAAGCCAACGCGCCCGTGGATGAGAAGGGGCGCTTCCAGGCGGAAAAGGTGACCTGTCGCTGCAAGGGCGATTTCCTTGATGTCGAGCCGGAGCGGGTCGATTATATGGATGTCTCGCCCAAGCAGGTTGTCTCGGTGGCCGCCGGGCTGATTCCGTTCTTGGAGCACGACGACGCCAACCGCGCCCTCATGGGTTCCAACATGCAGCGTCAAGCGGTGCCTTTGCTTGTCACCGAAGCCCCTCATGTGGGAACCGGGTTGGAGGCCCGCGTGGCAAGGGATTCGCGCGCCGTGGTGGAGGCCGAGGGCGACGGGGTGGTGGCTTCCGTCACCGCGGGCGCGATTGTGGTGACTCCGGACGGCAAGCTGCCCGACGGGCGGCGGCGGCTCAAGCACAATCCGGACCAAGGCGTCTATATCTACCGCTTGCGCAAGTTCATGCGCTCCAACAGCGGCACCTGCATCAACCAGAAAGCCTTGGTCGCCAAGGGGGACAAGGTCAAGAAGGGCCAGATCATCGCCGACGGTCCGTGCACGCGCGACGGCGAACTGGCGTTGGGCCGCAACGTGCTGGTCGCCTTCATGCCCTGGAACGGGTATAACTTCGAGGACGCCATCCTCATCAGCGAGCGCATCGTCAAGGACGACGTCTTCACCTCGATCCATATCGAAGAGTTCGAAGTGCACGCCCGCGACACCAAGCTCGGTCCGGAGGAAATCACCCGCGACATTCCCAACCTCGGCGAGGATGCCCTGAAAAACCTCGGCTTGGACGGCGTGATTCGGGTGGGAGCGGAAGTGCGTCCCGGCGACATCCTTGTGGGGAAGATCACACCCAAGAGCGAGACCGAGCTGGCGCCTGAGGAGCGGCTGTTGAGGGCGATCTTTGGTGAGAAGGCGGCGGATGTGAAGGACACTTCGCTCCGCGTCCCCTCCGGGACTTACGGCATTGTGATGGATGTTAAGATCTCCACGAAGAAAGACCCTCACAAGGAAAAGGAGCAAAAGGCTTCGGATCCCGCGCGGCAGGCCCGGCATGTGGAAGAAGAATTTCGAAAGAAACGCGACGAGGTTCGCGACCAGCTCACCGAGGCTCTCAGCAACATTCTTCTCGGAGAGAAGATTCCGTTGGACGTGGTGAACTCCGAGACCGGCGAGATCATCATTCCCGCCAACCGGAAGATCACCAAGACGCTTCTCCGCAAGCTGGCTCAAGCCTACGACCGGATCGAGATCGAGCCCTCTCCGATCCGCAACAAGATCAACGAGATCGTCGGCGTGTATAAGAAGAAGTTCGACGATCTCCAGATGCAATTCGACGAGGAGATGCAACGCGTCGAGGCGGGCGACGAGTTGGACACGGGCATCATCAAGTCGGTCAAGGTGTATGTCGCCTCCAAGCGAAAGCTCTCGGTGGGCGACAAAATGGCCGGCCGGCATGGAAACAAAGGCGTGGTGGCCAAGATCGTGCCCGAAGAGGACATGCCCTTCATGGCCGACGGCACGCCGGTGGACATCGTGTTGAATCCTTTGGGCGTGCCTTCGCGGATGAACGTGGGGCAGGTGTTGGAGACTCATTTGGGATGGGCCGCGCGGATTCTCGGAGTGCGGTTCATCACGCCGATTTTCGACGGGGTGCAGGAGGAGGAGATTTGGGAGTATTTGCGGCGGGCTGCCGAGGAACAGAAAGCCCGCGGTGAGCAGCCCCTTGTGGACGACACGGGCAAGACCATCCTGTACGACGGTTGCACCGGCGAGCCGTTTGATCAGCGGGTGGTGGTTGGCTCGATCTACATGATGAAGCTGGGGCATCTTGTGGCGGACAAGATCCACGCCCGCGCTGTGGGGCCGTACTCGCTGGTCACCCAGCAGCCCTTGGGCGGCAAAGCTCAATACGGCGGGCAGCGGTTCGGCGAGATGGAAGTGTGGGCCATGGAGGCTTACGGAGCGGCCTACAGCCTCCAGGAGCTGCTCACCGTCAAGTCCGACGACGTGCAAGGGCGCACGCGCATCTACGAAAGCATCGTCAAGGGCGAGAACTGCTTGGAAGCCGGCGTGCCCGAGTCGTTCAACGTGCTTGTGAAAGAGATGCAAAGCCTTGGATTGAACATCAAGATCCACATGGCTCACAAAGAGGACGCGCCCTCCCTGGCTTGAGGAGGCGGGGCCGGCCGATCCTGATCAACCAACCTTACTGCGGAAGAAAACGCTATGAACCCCAAAGAAACCGCGCGCGAACTTCTCGGCTTGGACAAGGTCAACCTGGTCGAGGCGATTTCGATCACCATCGCTTCGCCGGAAACCATCCGAAGTTGGTCCAGGGGCGAAGTCAAGAACCCCGAGACCATTAACTATCGAACTTTCAAACCGGAGCGGGGCGGGCTTTTCTGCGAGCGCATCTTCGGTCCGGTCAAGGACTGGGAGTGCTCCTGCGGCAAATATAAGCGCATTAAGCACCGAGGCGTAGTGTGCGACCGATGCGGCGTGGAAGTGACTCTTTCCCGCGTCCGGCGGGAGAGAATGGGGCACATCGATCTTGCGGTGCCGGTCAGCCACATTTGGTTCCTCAAGACGGTGCCCTCCCGGATCGGGCTGATGCTGGACGTGACCGCCCGGAATCTGGAGCGGGTGATCTATTACGAGGACTACATGGTGGTTGATCCGGGCAACACGCCGCTGGAAAAGAACCAGCTTCTTACCGAGCAGGAGTACCGCGAAGCCCGGGAAACCTACGGTCCGGATGCCTTTGTGGCAAAGATGGGCGCGGAGGCTGTGCGCGACGCGTTGGCGGCGATCGATCTGGAAGAGACAATCGCCCGTCTTCACCAGCAGATGTCCGAAACCCGCAGCCGGCAGACGCGGAAGAAACTGGCCAAGCGGATCAAGGTTTTCCAGGGATTCTTGGACGCCAATGCCCGTCCCGAGTGGATGATCCTTACCGTCCTGCCGGTTATCCCTCCGGACCTGCGGCCGTTGGTTCCCCTGGAAGGAGGCCGGTTCGCCACTTCGGATCTCAACGACCTTTACCGGCGTGTGATCAACCGCAACAACCGCCTCAAAAACCTCCTCCAGCTCAAGACGCCGGAGGTCATCATCCGGAATGAGAAACGGATGCTTCAAGAGGCGGTGGACGCCCTTTTTGACAACGGCCGCCACGGCCGTCCGGTGACCGGCGCGGGCAACCGCCCGCTCAAGTCGCTCTCGGACATGCTCAAAGGCAAGTCCGGCCGCTTCCGCCAGAACCTCCTCGGCAAGCGCGTGGATTACTCGGGTCGCTCGGTCATCGTAATCGGCCCCGAACTGAAACTGCACCAGTGCGGCTTGCCCAAGAAGATGGCGTTGGTCCTTTTCGAGCCGTTCATCATCCGCGGCCTTAAGGAAAGAGAGCGCGCCCACACCGTGCGGGCAGCCAAGAAGCTGATCGAGCGGCAGGCTCCGGAAGTGTGGGATGTGCTTGAGGAAGTCACCAAGGGCCATCCGGTGCTTCTCAATCGCGCGCCGACCTTGCACCGACTGTCGATCCAAGCGTTTGAGCCGGTCCTGATCGAGGGCGAGGCCATCCGGATCCACCCGCTGGTCTGCACCGCTTACAACGCCGATTTCGACGGCGACCAGATGGCGGTGCACGTGCCGCTTTCGGTGGAAGCCCAAATGGAGGCGCGGTTGTTGATGATGGCCCCGCTGAACCTGTTTAGTCCCTCCAGCGGCCGTCCCATCATGACGCCCACCCAGGATATCTGCCTGGGATGCTACTACCTTACCGCCGAGCCGCGGCGTCCCAAGCGGCCCAACGAGCGGCTGCCTCTTTTCGGATCCAAAGATGAAGTGCGGTTTGCCTTCGACGACGGCGTGGTGAAGATCCACGACCGCATTCTCCTGGCCAACCCGGACCGGGGACGCCGAACTCCTTACGGCGATCCGGACAGCCCGGTGATCGAAACCACCGTGGGCCGTGTGATTTTCAGCGAGATCTGGCCGGAGGAGTTGGGCTTCCCGAACAAGGTGATGAACAAGTCCGCACTCGGCGACCTGATTTGGCAGTGTTACAAGCTCTGCGGCCGGGAGCGGACGGTCGAGACGCTGGACAAGCTCAAGGAGCTGGGCTTTCGGGAAGCGACTCGCTCGGGGTGTTCGATCGGCATCGACGACATGATCGTGCCGAAGGAAAAAGCCCAGGAATTGGAGCGCGCCCGCAAGCGAGTTGAAGAAGTCGAGCGGCAGTATCGGCGCGGCGTGATTACTTCGGGCGAGCGATACAACAAGATCGTCGATATCTGGACCCAGTGCCGCGACAATATCGCCAGCGTGATGCTCCGCACCTTGGAGCGCAACCAGAACCGCGCCGAATACAATCCCCTATGGCTGATGATTGATTCGGGCGCTCGGGGCAACAGAGCTCAGGTGAGCCAGTTGGCCGGCATGCGCGGGCTGATGGCCAAGCCTTCAGGCGAGATCATCGAGAAGCCCATCCTTTCCAACTTCCGCGAGGGCCTGGCCGTTTTGGACTACTTCATCTCGACCCACGGGGCTCGCAAGGGCCTTGCGGACACGGCTCTGAAGACCGCCGACTCGGGCTATCTGACCCGCAAACTGGTGGACGTGGCCCAAGACGTGATGGTCCGCGAGGAAGATTGCGGCACGATGAACGGCATTTGGGTCGAGCCGATTTTCGAGGGCGACGAGGAAAAGGTGAAGCTTCGGGAGCGGATCAACGGCCGGTTTGCCTGCGACGATGTGTACAACCCGCGCAACCCCGAGGAGAAGCTCGTGAGCGCCGGGGAGTACATCGACGAGGAGAAAGCTCTCCAGATCGAGAAAACAGGAGTCGAGCGGGTGAAAGTTCGCTCAGCGCTTACCTGCGAAACCAAACGCGGGGTGTGCGTCAAATGTTACGGCTTGAACCTGGCCACCGGGGAGATCGTCAAGCCGGGCGAAGCGGTGGGCATCATTGCCGCCCAATCGATCGGCGAACCGGGCACCCAGCTTACGATGCGCACCTTCCACGTGGGCGGCACCGCTTCCCAGACGGTCAAGCAGCCCCAACTTAAAGCCAAAAACGATGGCGTTATCCGCTACCAGGAGCTGCGCACTGTGGAACTGGCCGACGGCAACCACATTGCGCTCAACAAGTATGGGGCCATTGCGGTGGTGGATGAAAACGGCCGGGAACTGGAAACCCACAGTGTGCCGATCGGCGCGGTGATTCGCGCGCCGGACGGGGGCAAGGTGAAGAAAGGCGAGGTTTTCGCCCAATGGGATCCTTACAATGTGCCGATCATCGCCGAGACCTCCGGCAAGGTGGAGTTCCGCGACATTATCGAGCAGTACACCGCAAAATACGAAACGGATGAAGCCTCTGGCCAGAAATCGTTGGTCGTCATCGAGCACAAGGAGGCTCTGCATCCTCAGATCATCCTTCGCGGTGAGAACGGCGAAACCAAGGCTGTCTATCCGATTCCCGCCGGCGCCCACATCGTGGTGCGCGAGGGGGCGCGGATCTCCGCGGGCGGACTCTTGGCCAAGACCCCGCGCCAAGTGGCCAAATCCAAGGATATTGTTGGCGGCCTGCCGCGAGTCACCGAATTGTTCGAGGCCCGACAGCCGAAGAACGCGGCCGAGATTTCCCGAATTGACGGGATTGTGGACATGGGCCCCACTGTGCGCGGCAAGCGCACCATCCTCATTCGCGATCCGGACACCGGGCAGGTGGAGGAGCACCTGATTCCCTTCGGCAAGCACATCATCGTGTTCAAGGGGGATCGGGTGAAGAAGGGCCAGCAGTTGACGGAGGGGCCGATCGTGCCCCACGAAATTCTCGACGTGTGCGGCCCTCACGAGCTGCAGCAGCACCTGCTCCAGGAGATTCAGGAAATCTACCGCTCCCAGGGCGTCACCATCAACGACAAGCACATCGAGATCATCATCCGTCAGATGTTGCGGAAAGTGCGCATCACCGAGCCGGGAGACACCCAGTTCCTCTGGGGCGAGCAGGTGGACAAAGTGGCCTTTGATGAGGAGAATCGACGGGTGGAGCAAATGGGCGGCAAGCCGGCCGAAGCTCAGCCGGTGTTACTGGGCATTACCAAGGCTTCCCTCGAGACCGAAAGCTTCCTCAGCGCCGCTTCGTTCCAGGACACTACGCGGGTCCTGACCGACGCGGCCACATTGGGCAAGGTCGACTACCTGCGCGGGTTCAAGGAAAACGTTATTATGGGTCATATCATCCCGGCGGGCACCGGCTTCTGGAAACACCGGGCTCTCAAAGTCAAACCGCTTGTGGAGCCCGCTCCCGTTAAGGAAGCCGAAGAGGAAATTTCTGAAGAGGAACCGGTGGAAGAGGCTCCGATCCCCGAGGAGGCGAGCGAGTCGGAGCTGCTCCGGCGCGTTCTGTTGGAACAGGAGGAGGATGCGGAGGAGGCGTCTGAGCCCTCTTCCGAAGAGGAGGCAGGGCCAGAAGAAGAAGCCGAGGAGCAAGGAAGCGGAAACTAGCAAAAATATTGAACTTCCCTATTGCGCTTCGGGGCCGGTTGCGTATAATCGCGCTCCGCTTCGCTCGCGAAAGCGGGAAGAGAAATCAACCCAGGGTTGTTCCGGAGGGTTTTAACGACGATGCCGACGATCAACCAGTTAGTGCGTAAAGGGCGCAAAAAGGCGATTGAACATAGCAAGTCGCCTGCGCTTCAAGGCGCCCCGTTTCGACGCGGCGTCTGCTTGCAAGTCATGACCCGCACGCCCAAGAAGCCCAATTCGGCCATGCGCAAGGTGGCGAAGGTGCGGCTTACCAACGGCTATGAGGTCATTGCCTACATTCCGGACGAGGGCCACAACCTGCAGGAGCACTCGATTGTCCTGGTTCGGGGCGGTCGGGTGAAGGACCTGCCGGGCGTGCGGTACCATATCGTGCGAGGCACGCTGGACGCCGCCGGAGTGGAAAAACGCCGGAACAGCCGTTCGAAGTACGGGGTTAAGCGTCCCAAGAGCACCAAACCGGCAGCGAAATAGGCCATGTCAAGACGTCGTCGAGCAGTCAAACGTCGGCCGGCACCCGATCCCAAGTACAACTCGGAGCTGGTGGCCCGGTTGATCAACGTGGTGATGAGGTGGGGCCAGAAAACCGTGGCGCAGAAGATTGTCTATGGAGCCCTGGAAGAACTGGCAGCCAAGAACTCCCAGACGGATCCGTTGGAGTTGCTGCAACGGGCAGTGGACAACGCCAAGCCTCGGTTGGAAGTCAAGCCGCGCCGGGTGGGCGGCGCCACCTACCAGGTTCCAATGGAAGTGCCGAGCGACCGGCAGGTTTCCTTGGCGTTGCGGTGGATCGTTCGGTTCGCCGACGCCCGCAAGGGGCCCATGAAAAAGGCGTTGGCTTCGGAGATCCTGGACGCCTATCAGGGCCAGGGCAGCGCTATCCGCCGCCGGGATGAAGTTCATCGAATGGCGCAGGCAAACAAAGCCTTCGCGCATTTTCGCTGGTAGTTGACGAGGAAAAAGAGCGCGCCCCGTCGGTGAATTCGCGGGGCGCTTTTATTCGAGCGCTAAGACGCGTTGCGAGGAAGAGACAGCCAATAGATGAGTCGGGTAATGGACAAACGGAAGCCCGCGAATGCAGCCGGACGCCAATACGCTTTGGAGCGTATGCGCAACATCGGCATTGCGGCGCATATCGACGCGGGCAAGACCACCACCACCGAGCGCATCCTTTACTACACCGGCCTCATCCATCGGATGGGCGATGTGGATGAGGGCAACACGGTTACGGATTGGATGGAACAAGAGCGGGAGCGGGGCATCACCATCACCTCCGCCGCGACCACTTGTTTCTGGACCCAGAAAGAGGGGCCTCTTGTTAACCTCTTTCCAGGCCGGAAACATCGCATCAATATCATCGACACCCCGGGCCATGTGGACTTCACCGCGGAGGTGGAGCGGGCCATGCGGGTGCTGGACGGAGCGGTGGCCGTTTTCTGCGGCGTAGCTGGAGTCCAGCCTCAATCCGAGACCGTTTGGCGGCAGGCCACTAAATATCGGGTTCCACGGATTGCTTTCGTAAACAAGATGGACCGCGTCGGAGCCGACTTCGACAACGCGGTTCAGGAAATGCGCCGCAAGCTTGGAGCATACGCCTATCCGGTGATTCTTCCCATCGGGCGGGAAGAGAATTTCCGTGGGGTGATCGATATCATCAGCCAGAAAGCAATCCTCTACGATTTGACCGATGAATTGGGCGCAGCCTACGAGGTTGTTGACATTCCCGAGGAATATCGCGACCGGGCGGCAATTGCTTTGGCGGAGCTAATCGACGCGGTTTCCAACAAGGATGACGAAGTCGCCGAGTTGGTGATCGAGGACAAGCCGGTGGATCCGGTTACTCTGAAGCGGGCGATCCGGCGCTTGACCTGCCGTCTGGAAGTGGTTCCCGTTCTCTGCGGCTCGGCTTTCAAGAAACGCGGCGTCCAGCCTCTTATTGACGCCATCATCGATTATCTTCCTTCCCCGTTGGACGTGCCTCCGGCTGTGGGGCAGCATCCGAACGATCCGGAAAAGCGCATTGAAGTGCGTCCGGACGATCAGGGGCCTTTCTGCGCGTTGGCTTTCAAGCTTTGGAACGACCCTTACACCGGCAACTTGGTGTTTGTTCGGGTGTACCGGGGAACCCTTCGCAAAGGAGGGACAATCTACAACCCGCGGACCGGTAAGCGGGAGCGCGTGAGCCGGGTGATGATGATCCAGGCGGACAAGCGGGAAGACGTCGAGGAGATCCACTCAGGCGACATCGCCGCCTTGGTGGGCGTGAAAAACGTTTCCACCGGCGACACGCTTTGTGAACGGAGCCATCCGGTGCTCCTGGAGCCGCCGACCTTCCCTGAGCCGGTCATCTCGATGGCCATTGAGCCCAAAACCAAGGCCGATCGGGACAAGCTCAGCGAGGGGTTGACTCGACTTGCTGCTGAGGATCCGACGTTCCGGGTCTTCACCAACGAGGAAACCGGTCAGTTGATCATCGCCGGAATGGGCGAGCTTCATCTGGAAATTATCCGCGACCGTCTCTTCCGTGAGTTTAAAGTCGAAGCCACAGCCGGAGCGCCCCAGATCGCCTATCGGGAGACTATTACCCGAGCCGCCAAGGGCGAGGGACGGTTCATCCGTCAGACCGGCGGCCGCGGCCAGTACGGTCATGCGGTGATCGAAATTGAGCCCAACGAGCGGGGCAAAGGCGTGGAAATCGTCAACCGCATCGTAGGCGGCGTCATTCCCAAGGAATTTATCCCCGCCGTGATCAGCGGGATCGAGGAAGCTCTCGCCACCGGCGTGCTCGCCGGCTACCCAATGGTCGACGTCAAGGTGCGCCTTGTGGACGGCAGCTACCACGAGGTGGATTCGAGCGAGCTGGCTTTCAAGATGGCCGGAATCTTCGCCTTCAAAGAAGCCGCGAAAAAAGCCGCCCCGATCCTCCTGGAGCCGATCATGGACGTGGAGTGCACCACGCCGGAAGAATACCAGGGCGACATCCTGGGCGATCTAAACCGCCGCCGCGGCAAGATCGTCAACATCGAGGCAAAGAACAATGTGGCCATCCTCCATGCGCGCGTTCCCTTGGCTGAAATGTTTGGCTACGCAACCGCCATTCGGTCCTTGTCTCGCGGCCGCGCTTCGTATTCCATGGAGCCCCATTCGTTCGAGCCGGCGCCGGCGAGCGTCGCCGAGGCTATCCTGGAGAGCGCAGGCGGTAGGCGTTCGCATGGTTGAATCGAAAAAAACAGCAAAGCTGACCAACTATGGCTGGACAACGGATTCGAATTCGATTAAAGGCTTATGACCACCGCGTGGTGGATCAGTCCGCACGGGAAATCGTGGAGACGGTAAAGCGCTCCGGGGCTCGGGTTGCCGGGCCGGTCCCTCTGCCGACGCGGGTGGAGCGGTTTACCGTTCATCGCTCGCCGCACACGGACAAGAAGTCCATGGAGTCGTTTGAGATGCGGACCCATAAACGGCTTTTGGACATCATCGAGCCGACGGCGAAAACGGTGGACGAGCTCAAGAAGTTGAATCTACCCGCAGGGGTGGACATTACGATCAAGATTTGAGCGCTATGGTAGGCTTGTTAGGCAAAAAACTGGGGCAGACCCGCGTGTTCGACGAGGCCGGCAATGTGACGCCGGTCACAGCCATCCTCGCTGGGCCCAATTATGTGCTTCAGGTCAAGACTGTCGAGAAGGACGGCTACAACGCGGTCCAGTTGGGATTTGATGAGCAGAAGCCTCAGCGCCTGACCAAGCCTCTCCTGGGCCACATCAAAAAGTGGAACGGAACGCCGGTGCGCCGCATCCGCGAGTTTCGTGATTTCTCCCTTGAAGTGAAGCCCGGCGACAAGGTTGGTCCCGCTCTCTTCGAGCCGGGCGATTACGTGGATGCCATCGGCTACACCAAAGGGCGCGGCTTCCAGGGCGTGGTCAAGCGTTGGAACTTCGGCGGAGGCACAGGCTCCCACGGAACCAAGGGATGGCATCGGCGGCCGGGAGCGATCGGCCAGCGGTTGACCCCCGGGACTGTGCGCAAGGGAATCAAGATGCCTGGTCATATGGGCCAGGTCCGCCGGACGGTGCAAAACCTTGAGGTGGTCAAGGTGATCGAAGAGGAAAATCTGCTCTTGGTCAAGGGAGCGGTGCCAGGCGCCGTCGGCGACTATGTAGTCATCCGCGAGGCCAAGAAGATTCCCAAAGCCGCGGCTAAAGCCAAGCGGGAGGCTTTGCGCAAGGAGGCTGAGGAGAAAGCGGCTGCGCGCAAGAAGGGTCGGTAACGCCGCGAAGAAGGATTTTGCGCCATGAAACTTAAAGTCGTCGACACGCAGGGCAATCCGAAGGACGAGCACGAAGTGGCTTTTCCGATCATTGAGAATCGGAAAGGCGAGCATGCTGTCCACGAAACGGTTGCCGCTTACCTTGCCAATCGGCGCAGCGGCACGGCATGCGCCAAGACACGCGCCGAGGTGGCCGGCGGAAGCCGCAAGCCGTGGCGCCAGAAAGGCACCGGCCGCGCTCGCCACGGATCCATCCGTTCGCCGATCTGGGTCGGCGGCGGCGTAGTTTTCGGCCCGCGTCCCCGCGATTATTCCAAGAAGATCACCAAGAAGACCAAGAAACTCGCCTTGCGGAAAGCCCTCAGTGAGAGGCTCAAGGAAGGGGACGTGATCGTGGTGGAGAAGATCGAGATCCCCGAACCGAAGACCCGCCTGTTTGTGGATTTTCTGGATAACCTGCAATTGGAGGGAACGGTGCTCCTTGTTCAAGAAGGTTCCGACAAGAACCTCCTGCTCGCTGCTCGAAATGTTCCGGGCGTGGACGTAGCCGTCGCGGAAAGCCTGAACGCCTACGACGCGCTCCGATACGACAAACTGGTTTTCACCCGCGAAGCCTTCCAGAAAATCGAACAACGCTTGTGCCAGTCATGAGCCCTTTTGAAGTCATCAAATCGGCCCGTCTTACGGAAAAGGGGAGTATCCTCACCGAGAAGTTTAATCGGTACATTCTTGTTGTGGACCGCCGAGCCAACAAGATCCAGATCCGCAAGGCTGTGGAGGAACTGTTCAAGGTCAAGGTGACCGAGGTTCGCACAATGCGTGTCCACGGCAAGCGCCGCCGGCGGAACACTCCCCAAGAAGGAAAATCCCCCGACTGGAAGAAGGCGATCGTGACGTTGAAGCAGGGCGACCAGATCATCCTCACCTAAGGAGCGTTGCGCTATGGGAATCAAGACTTTCCGTCCAATCACCCCGACTTCGCGATATAAAACCGTCGCGAGCTTCGAGGAGATCACCAAGGCCAAGCCGGAGAAAAGCTTGGTGGTCCCGCGCAAGAAAACCGGCGGCCGCAATTGCTACGGTCGGATCACCGCCCGCGGCATCGGCGGAGGGCACAAACAGAAGATCCGCCAAGTGGACACCAAGCGGCGCAAACGCGGTGTGCCGGCCGTCGTGACCGCGATCGAATACGATCCGATTCGTTCCGCCCGCCTGGCGCTTTTGGAATACGAGGATGGAGAGAAACGCTACATCATCGCTCCGCTGGGACTTCAGGTGGGACAGAAGGTGTTGAGCGGCCCCGACGCTCCGGCCGAAGTGGGCAATTGCCTTCCCCTGAAAGCGATCCCGATCGGCTTGCAGATTCACAATATCGAGCTGGTTCCCGGCGGCGGCGGCAAGCTGGTTCGGGCTGCGGGCGCGGCGGCCACCCTTATGTCACGAGATGGCGGTTATGCCCATGTTCGGCTTCCTTCGGGAGAGATTCGCAAGATTCACGAGGAGTGCTACGCCACCGTGGGGCAGGTGGGCAATATTGATCATGAGAAGATTTCCTTGGGCAAAGCGGGCCGCTCCCGGCACCTGGGCATCCGGCCCATCACCCGAGGCATAGTCCGCAATCCGATAGATCACCCCAACGGAGGCGGCGAAGGCCGCTCCAAATCCGGCGGCGGTTGGCATCATCCCCGTTCGCCTTGGGGCGTTCTGGCCAAGGGCTACAAGACGCGTGAGAAGAACAAGCTTTCGAATCGATTCATTGTGGTGCGCCGCGACGGGCGGCCGATGAAATCCAAATAACCCAGCGCTGACTTATGGGACGCTCGCTCAAAAAGGGTCCGTTTGTCGACGAGCACTTGCTGAAGAAGATTCGCAAGGCCAAGGAGACGAACTCGCGGACGCCGATCAAGACCTGGTCGCGTCGCTCCACCATCACGCCCGAGTTTGTCGGCTTGACCTTCAACGTCCATAACGGCAAGGCGTTCATTTCCGTGTTCGTTACGGAAAATATGGTCGGCCACAAACTGGGTGAGTTCGCGCCGACCCGCACCTTCCGCCAACACGGCGCGCACACTGCGAAGGCGACTAAGTAAGCGAATTCGGGAGACGGCTATGGAAGTGAAAGCGGTTATGCGAAATGCGCGGATGTCCCCGCAAAAAGTGCGGGAAGTGACCCGTCGCATCCAAGGCCTGGGGGCCGAAGAAGCCCTGGCGGTTCTCCGGTTCATCCCGCGCAAGTCGGCGCGGCTGGTGGGGAAAACGCTCCGTTCGGCGATCGCGAACGCCGAGAACAACAACCAGCTTCGCCCGGAGCTGCTTCGCGTGAAAGAGGCGACGGTCGGCTCAGGGCGCATTCTGAAGCGTTGGGTCGCCAAGGCGCGCGGTTCGGCCGGGCCCATCCGCAAGCGCAGTTGCAATATCCGCATCGTCCTTACAGATCAAGGCTAGCAGGCATCAGTAAAGAGGTATGGGACAGAAAACACATCCGGTCGGCTTTCGGCTCGCCGTCACCAAGGAGTGGCGCTCGCGTTGGTTTGCCAAGCGGGCCGACTTCGGCTCGAACTTGGTGGAAGACCATAAAATTCGCCAATACCTGAAGAAAAAGCTTGAGAGCGCCGCCGTTCCGCGGATTCTTATTGAGCGCGCCGCCAATCGGTGTCGCGTCTCGATTTACACCGCTCGGCCGGGGGTGGTCATCGGTCGGCGCGGCGAGGGGGTCGATCGACTCAAAGCCGACCTGTCCCGGCTCACCGGGGGCAAGGACGTTTATATCGAGATTCACGAGATCAAGAGGCCTGAGTTGGACGCGCAGCTTGTGGCGGAGAATGTGGCCCTCCAGTTGGAGCGGCGTATCTCGTTCCGGCGCGCGATGAAGCGGGCCGTTCAGACGGCGATGGAGGCGGGAGCCGAGGGCATCCGGATCAAATGCTCCGGCCGATTGGGCGGCGCGGAGTTGGCTCGTTCCGGCTCCTATCATCAGGGGCGGGTGCCTCTGCACACGCTGCGGGCGGAGATCGATTACGGTTTTGCCGAGGCGAAAACGCTGTACGGCACATTGGGAGTGAAGTGTTGGATTTGCAAAGGAGAACGCGCCGCGGAAACCGCGGAGTCGGCGGCGGAGAAAAAGTAGAGCCGGCTTGCGGCGGCGCTTTCCAAAGATTCGGACAATAAGGAGGAACGACCATGGCTTTGATGCCTTCCAGAGTAAAGTACCGCAAACAGCAGCGCGGCAACCGGGCCGGCTTGGCCTGGAAAGGCAACTATGTGGCCTTCGGGGAATACGGGTTGCAGGCGCTGGAGCGGTGCTGGCTGGACACGCGCCAGATTGAAGCGGCCCGCGTGGCGATCACCCGCCACATGAAACGCCACGGCAAGATGTGGATTCGGGTTTTTCCTGACAAGCCGGTCACCAAGAAGCCCCTGGAAGTGCGCATGGGCAGCGGCAAAGGCGCGGTGGACACTTGGGTGGCTGTGGTCAAGCCGGGTCGGGTTCTCTTCGAAGTGGAAGGAGTGTCGGAAGACGTGGCGCGGGAGAGCCTGCGCCTGGCGGCCACCAAGCTGCCGATCCGAACGAAATTTATCACGCGGCACGCGCATCGGTAGCAGAGAGCAAGGAGCGAACGTCCTTTTCAAGCGGAAGCTGTCCATGAAGTATTCGGAGCTCAAGGAAAAATCGAGGGTGGAGTTGTTGGCCCTGGGCCGCGACTTGCGCCAGGAGCTGTTCAACCTCAAGCTCCAGAAAGCCAGCAGCCAGTTGGAAAAGACGGCCCGCCTCAGGATGCTGCGCCGGGACATCGCTCGGGTGGAGACCCGGCTCAACGAGATGCAAAGGGAAGAGGAAGCCCGCAGGGCCGCCGGGAACGTTTCTCAATAGCCTCAAGCTTCGAAGGGACCTATGGCCGAAGAAACCGTCCAACGAAAACCGCATCGGAAACAACGGCTTGGCGTCGTCGTCTCCGACAAGATGCAGAAAACGATTGTCGTGCGAGTCGAACGGCGCGTGAAACATCCGCTTTATAAGAAAGTCGTCCGCAAGTTCAAAAAGTTCCACGCCCACGACGAGAAGGAGGAAGCGAAAGCGGGCGACGTGGTGCGCATCGTCGAGTGCCGCCCGCTCTCAAAAACCAAGTGTTGGCGGCTGGCGCAGATCGTGCGGCGGGGAGAAGGGACTGCAACACACGCCTAGGTCGGGAGGAGGTGGAATATGCTTCAACTGCGTTCAATCTGCGATGTGGCCGACAACTCCGGGGCGAAGAAGGTCGCCGCTATCGGCGTCTTGGGCCGGAACCAGCGTTACGCTTTCATCGGCGACGTCGTCAAAGTGCACGTCAAGGAAGCCGCGCCTGACGGCGCGGTCAAGAAGGGCGACGTGGTCGACGCGGTGGTGGTCCGGACCCGCAAGACCATTTCCCGCAGCGACGGATCCTATGTGCGCTTTGACAGCAACGCGGTGGTCATTGTCGATAAGGACCGCAATCCTCGCGGCACGCGCATCTTCGGTCCGGTGGCCCGCGAGTTGCGGGAGAAGCATTTCATGAAAATCGTGTCCCTTGCGCCCGAAGTTGTGTAGGAGGCTTATGCGTTTTCGCTGCCATGTCAAAAGAGGGGATGAGGTCGTGGTGATCGCCGGCGCCGAGAAAGGCAAGCGCGGCAAGGTCATCCGAGTCCTTCCCGCCAAACAGCGGGTGATCGTCGAAGGCCTGCGGATCATCAAGAAACATATGCGCAAGAGCCAAGAGCACCCCAACGGGGCGATCATCGAGCGCGAGGGCCCCATACACATTTCCAACGTGATGTTGGCGGAAAAATACGACGCCCGCGCGGCCAAGCGCGCCGCCCGCAAAGAGTCTTCCGGCCAGTAACCCACCATGAAACCGAGGCTTCAGATCAAATACTTTGAAGAAGTCCGCCCGGCGCTGATGGAAAAGCGGGGCTACCAGAACATCTTCCAGGCCCCCCGCCTGGAGAAGATCGTCATCCATATGGGCGTGCCCACCTCCGTCGAGCGCTCGGCCCTCGACGACGCCATGAAGGATTTGAGCCTGATCACCGGCCGCAAGCCGGTTGTGGACCGGGCTCGGAAGAGCGTCTCCAATTTCAAATTGCGCCGCGGCCAACCCATCGGCTGCCACGTGACTCTTCGGCGCGAGGTAATGTACGAATTTCTGGATCGGCTTATCTCCACCGCCATCCCGCGCATCCGCGACTTCCGCGGCCTCAATCCCCGCTCCTTCGACGGTCGGGGCAATTACTCGATGGGATTGGAGGATCAGACGATTTTTCCGGAGATCGATTTGGACAAGGTCAAGCGCCACCAGGGGATGGACATCACCATCGTCACCACGGCGGAGACCGATGAGGAAGCGCACGATTTGCTTAAACTGATGGGAATGCCCTTTGCCGGCTCAAAGCAAGCATAAGGAACCATGGCGAAAAAATCCTGGATCGAACGGGACAAACGGAAGCGCAAGACCGTCGAGAAGTACGCGGCCCTTCGCGCCGAGTTGAAAGCGGCTCGCGATTACGAAGCCCTCAGCAGGTTGCCGCGGGACGCCAGCCCGGTGCGGGTGGTCAACCGCTGCAAGGTGAGCGGGAGAAAACGCGCCTACCTGCGGAAATTCCAGCTCTCTCGGCTTGCCTTCCGCGAGCTGGCTCTCGAAGGCATGATTCCCGGCGTTACTAAATCAAGCTGGTAAGCCGATGACGGACCCGATCGCAGATTTCCTGACGCGCATCCGCAACGGTCAACGGGCCGAGCGGCAAACAGTCGACGCGCCTTATTCGCGCCTCAAAGAGGCAATCGCCCGCATCCTCGTGCAGGAAGGCTACTTAGCCGGATACGAGGTGGAGGGGGAGAAGGTCAAAACCCTCCGCGTGACCCTCAAATACCAGGGCCGCAAGGGCGTGATCGAGGGCCTTCAGCGCGTCAGCAAGCCCGGCCTTCGGCGATATGCCAAGGCCGCCGAAGCGCCGCGTGTGTTGGGCGGCTTGGGCGTTGCGATCCTCTCCACCTCCCGCGGGGTGATGACCGATCGCCAAGCGCGGAAGGCCAACGTCGGCGGCGAAGTCCTCTGCTACGTCTGGTGAGCAACGGAGCTGTCTTATGTCACGGATAGGACGAATGCCGATTCCATTGCCCCCGAAGGTCAAGGCGGCCATCGAGGGGAAGAAGGTTCGCGTCGAGGGGCCCAAGGGCCATTTGGACTACGAGTTGCCCCCGCCGATCGAAGCCCGCGTCGAGGGAGACCGGATCCTGGTTGCCCGTCAAAGCGACGAGCCGAAAGTCCGAGCGCTCCACGGCCTCAGCCGCTCCTTGATCTTCAACATGGTCAAGGGAGTCAGCGAGGGGTACGTCAAGCGGCTCGAAATCCACGGCGTCGGTTATCGCGCCTCCGTACAGGGCCGCACGGTGACTATGCTGTTGGGATTTTCGCGCCCGGTTGAGTACCAGCTCCCCGAGGGGGTCAACGTGCACGTCGAGGGCAACACGAAAATCATTGTGGAAGGAATCGACAAGCAAGCTGTGGGGCAAGTCGCGGCCGACCTCCGAAGCTTTTATCCGCCTGAGCCTTACAAGGGCAAAGGCGTTCGGTACGCCGACGAGCAGGTAATCCGCAAGGAAGGCAAGTCGGTCCAATAGTCGGATGTGAAAAGCCGCCTGAGAGTTACGGTTAAGTCCGTAGCCGATCAACGATGAGAGTCGACAAAAAACGCAAACTGTTGCAGCGGCGCCGCCGCTCCATCCGCAAAAAGATTCGCGGCACTCCTGAGCGGCCGCGGATGAGCGTGACCTTTACCGGCAAGCATATCTACGTGCAGTTTATCGACGATGTGGCCGGCGTGACGCTGGCCTCCGCGTCGACTCGCAGCAAGGAGCTGCCGGATCGCGATCAATTGGGGGCGAATGTCAAAAGCGCCGAACGGATCGGCGCGCTCGCCGCCGAAGCGGCCAGGAAACGCGGCATCACTAAAGTGATCTTTGATCGGAGCGGCGCGCGGTATCATGGGAAAGTGAAAGCCTTGGCCGACGCGGCTCGGGCGGGCGGCTTGGAGTTTTAGCGAACGATTCAAGGAGGTTTACTGCACGTGGCGGAAACCAAAGAAGGCACGGTTGGAAGAGGACGCGGACCTCAACGACGGGGACGCCCTAACGGGCCCAGACGGGGGCTGAACAACAGAAAGGATGCGGAGCTTGCCCCCGGCGAGGCGGAGCTGATCGAAAAGGTCATCTTCATCAACCGCTCCTCGAAGGTGGTCAAGGGCGGCCGTCGGTTCGGCTTCAGCGCGTTGGTGGTCGTAGGCGACAAGAAAGGCCGCGTGGGCTTGGGGCAAGGGAAAGCCACAGAGGTGGCCGAGGCCATCCGCAAAGGCAGCGAATATGCCCGACGCAACATGGAAGAGATCGCTTTGCGGGGGCCGACGATTCCCCACGAAGTGCTGGTGGATTACGACGGCGCGCGGGTTCTCCTCAAGCCGGCTTCGCCCGGCACGGGCGTCATTGCGGGCAAGACCGCCCGCGCCGTGCTGGAGTTGGCTGGAGTGCGGGATGTGCTGAGCAAGTCGCTTGGTTCGAACAACCCCACTAATGTAGCCAAGGCTACGCTTACGGCGCTGCTGCGGCTCGAGCCCCGTGAGCGTGTGTATCTGCGCCGCGGCTTAGTCGATCGCCTGAAGAAGAAGGAAGAGCCGGCAAGCCCGGCGGAGAAGCGTGCGGAGGAAGCGGACGCGCCGGTTGAAACCGCTCCGGCCGCCGAACCGACGCAGGATGCCGCGGCTGCGGAGCAGGAGCCGCCTTCCTCGGAGGAATGAGTTTGAATAGGGAGCTGATATGCGTTTACACACCCTGAAACCGAAAGAAGGGTCTCGCCGACGGGCCAAGCGCATCGGGCGCGGAGAGGGCAGCGGCCGCGGAGGAACCAGCGGCAGGGGACATAAAGGCCAGCGTTCGCGCTCGGGAAGCGGAATCCGACCGACCTTTGAAGGCGGCCAGATGCCGCTCGTGCGCCGCCTTCCCAAGCGCGGTTTCAACAACGCCCGTTTCGCCACCGTCTATCTGCCGGTCAATGTCGAAGCCCTCAATGGGTTCGAGGAAGGCGCTGTGGTGGACGAGGCCGCGATCCGAAAAGCGGGCTTGGCCAACGGTCGCGCCGACGGCGTGAAGATTCTGGGCAAGGGCGAGTTGAAGAAGAAGCTGACCGTGCGCGCCCAGGCCTTCAGCGAGTCCGCCAAGAAGAAAATTGAGGCGGCTGGCGGAACGTGGGAGTTGATCGCCGGCGGCGGCGGCCGCCCGCCGCGGCAGGCTGAGAAGAGCGGCAAGAGCAACGGCTGAGGAAGGGTTCCAGCGCTTCATGTTCAAGAAGATCATCGCCACATTTGCGAACTGCTTCAAGATCCCGGAGCTGAAGTCGCGCATCATTTTCACGCTGCTCCTCTTGGCGGTTTGCCGACTGATCGCGCTGATCCCCTTGCCGGGGCTGGACGGGGCTGCTTTGGAGCAATTTTTCAGCCAGAACGCCGGCAAGACAGGCGGCATTCTGGGGATGTATAGCCTCTTTACTGGAGGCGCGTTCCAACGCTGCGCGGTGGGATCTTTGGGCATCATGCCCTACATCAGCGCCACCATCATCCTGCAGCTCATGGCGGCGGTGATTCCTCAGTTGAGCAAGCTCTCCCGCGAAGAAGGCGGCCGGATCAAGATCATTCAGTACGGGCGGTACTTGACAGTGCTGCTCTGCTTGGGGCAGGGCTTTGTGATGGCTCTGGGATGGGAGAACCCCGAGCGCGTCTTCGGCGCGCGGTTTCCCGGCGGCTTGGTGCTGATGGAGAATATCTGGTGGTACCGGATCCAGACGGTCATCCTTCTTACCACCGGCACGATCCTCCTGATGTGGCTGGGCGAACAGATCAGCGACCGCGGCATCGGCAACGGCGTCTCCCTGGTAATCACCATCGGCATCCTCGCCCGCTTGCCGGCGGCGATAGTTTCGGTATGGGTGATGTTCTTCCCGCCTAAGGGGATGGAATCGCAGTACAACATCTTCCATGCGGTGGCGCTTATCCTCCTTCTGGTGGCCGTGGTGGCGGCGATCGTGGCGGTTACGGAGGCCCAACGGAAGATTCCGGTCCAGTACGCCCAACGAACCATCGGGAGAAAGGTTTACGCAGGCAGCTCCTCGTTCCTCCCCTTGCGCGTCAGCTATGCGGGCGTGATGCCGATCATCTTCGCCCAGGCGATCCTCATGTTCCCGAACAGCATCTTTGCGACCCTGGCGCGGGCCACTGAGTCCTCGGCGGCGGGGCTCTCGAAGCTTTTCCAGGGATTGGCGGCCGCGATGCAATACGGCAGCTACACCTATGTTACCATAGAGGGGTTGTTGATTCTCTTCTTCTCTTATTTCTGGGTTGCCACCCAGTTTAACGAGGTGCAGATCGCGGACGACCTGAAGAAGTACGGCGGCTATATCCCCGGCGTGCGCCCCGGCGCGCATACGGCGGATTTTCTCCATCGCGCCATGAGCCGCATCACGTTCGCGGGCGGCGTGTTTCTGGTGATCATCGCGTTGATCCCCACCATGCTGTACAAGTTCGCTGGCGTGCCGTTCACGGTGGGGCAGTTTTTCGGCGGCACCAGCATGCTCATCGTTTGGGCGTGCTTTTGGACACGACGCGCCAGATGGAGTCCCATCTGCTGATGCGGCATTACGACGGCTTTCTCAAGAAAGGTAGGATCCGCGGCCGGTTCTGATCCGGCCGGTTGGAAAGCAAGGATCCTGCGCCCGGAGCGGCGACCTGCGATGATCCCGATCAAGAGTGAAAGCGAGCAAGAAGCGATGCGGAAGGCCGGCCGCATTGCCGCGCGGGTTCTGAGCGACGTGGCCGCTTTCATCAAGCCTGGGGTTACAACCAAGGAGGTCGACGAGTATTGCGCGGAGAGGATCGCGAGCTACGACGCCAAGAGCGCGTTTCTTGGATATAGAGGCTATCCGGGTCATTTGTGCGTTTCGGTGAACGACGAGGTCGTTCACGGAATCGGGGGAGCTCGCCGTTTGCGGGTGGGGGATATTGTCAGCCTCGATGTGGGCGTGTATTATAAGGGTTTTG
>JAGHDA010000146.1 GCA_021160185.1 Verrucomicrobiota bacterium | reverse complement strand
GCGCTTATGCGAGAACTGCTTGCTCCGGAGGGCAAACTCCTTGAGGCGGAAGAGGTCGCTCGCTTCGTGGCCGAGGCCTGCCCGGCGCGTGAGTTCCGGGACAAGTCGATCCTCCTGATCGTTCCGGACGGAACCCGCACCGCGCCGGTGGAGATGATTTTCCGGCCCCTGTTCGAAGAGGTTGGGCAAGCGGCGCGCGCGCTGGACGCGCTGGTCGCCCTGGGCACGCACCAACCCATGTCCGAAGAAGCGATCTGCCGGCGCTTGGGCATCCCGCCCGAGCAGCGCGCCTCCAAGTACCGCAAGGTCCGGTTCTTCAATCATGACTGGAACAACCCGGCGGCGCTGAAAGAGGTCGGGACTCTTTCGCCGGAAGAAGTGCGGCGGCTCAGCCGCGGCCTCTTTGCCCTCGAGGTGCGCGTGGAGGTCAATCAACTCCTGTTCGAGTACGACCAGGTTATCATCATCGGGCCGGTGTTCCCGCACGAGGTGGTCGGCTTCTCCGGCGGCAACAAATACCTCTTCCCCGGCGTGGCCGGGCCGGAGATTCTCAACTTCTTCCATTGGCTTGGGGCGGTGATCACCACTCCCCGCATCATCGGCCACAAGCGAACCCCGGTGCGCGACGTGGTGGACCGGGCGGCGGCTCTGGTAAACGCGCCCAAGAGCTGCTTTGCCATGACGGTCGAAGGAGACGGCCTGGCCGGACTGTGGCACGGGACGCCCGAAGAAGCCTGGGACCGGGCTGCGGACCTCTCCGCCCGCAAACACGTCGTCTACAAGGATCGGCCCTATAAGCTGATCCTGGCCTGCGCGCCCACGATGTACGACGAGCTGTGGACCGCGGCCAAATGCATGTACAAGCTGGAGCCGGTCCTGGCCGACGGCGGCGAGCTGATCATCTATGCCCCGCACCTGAACGAGATCTGCGTCACCCACGGCAAGACGATCCTCGAAGTCGGTTACCACTGTCGGGATTACTTCCTGAAACAGTGGGATCGGTTCCGCCGCTATCCGTGGGGCGTGCTTGCCCACTCAACGCATGTTTACGGCCAAGGAACCTTCGAAGGCGGGATCGAGCGCCCGCGCGCCCGGGTGACGCTCGCCACGCGCATTCCGGAGGAAATCTGCCGGCGCGTGAATCTGGGCTACCGCAATCCCGACGAAATCCGCCCCGAAGATTACGCCGGGCGCGAGGACGAAGGCATTCTGATGGTCCCCAAGGCCGGCGAAACTCTCTATCGGCTGAAGAACCCGCCCGAATGGGCGAAGCCGTTCGAAAGCTGAGCCGCACCGCGGCTGCCTTTGCCGGGTCCGCGCGAAGGCAACGACCGGTCGCGCTTCGGCTTGTCCTGGAAAAGACGCCGCTGGACGGGCCGGGCCTATAATGCCAAGGCGCTTCGTAGTTGCTGAGGCGGCGAGGCGCCCCCGCGCGCAGCCGCCGGAGCAACTAGGCGGATCAAGAGCCGAAAACGGCCCCCTGCCCGCCGCTTTCCCATGCCAGCGGCTGCAAGGTTATGCCTCCAGGAACAGGTCCCACGGCTTGCGCCAGGCGCAGGCCAGGAGGCGATTTGCGACGGGATCGTCGAGAAAGCGCTCCTTTTCCGGATCCCAGCGCAGCGGTCGGCCCAGGCGGCAGGCGATCCCGGCCAGAAGGGCGGCGCTCGTCGCCCGGTGGGCGATCTCGGGCGGGGTGATCGTCTCCCGTCGGCTTCGCACGCAGTCGATAAAGTTCTGCGCGTGGTTGGGCGCGGCATAGAGTCGCGCGTCTCCGGGGCCGAGCCGCTCGCGCAGGAGCCGCTCCGGCGACGCCTCAATGCCGCCGCGGGTGAAGATCCAACCCTCCTCGCCGACGAACCGCACGCCGTGCCGGTTGCGACCGGTGTCGGTCATCTCCAGCGTCACGCCGTTGGGGTAGCGGAATTCGATCTGGAAAGTGATCGGCGTGTCGAACAGGCCTTGGCGCGGGTACTCGGCGCGGCCCTCGATCCAGACCGGCCCGCTCCGCTCCATCCCCATGCCCCAATGGGCAATGTCCAGGTCGTGCACCCCGTAGCCGGCGATCCAGCCGGACTTGCTGTAGTCGCTGATGAAGTACCAGCCGGGAAAGCCTTCGTAGTGAAAAACGCGCGCTCGGGTGTAAGGCGCCCATGGCGCGGGCCCCAGCCACATGTCGTAATCCAGTTCCGGCGGAACCGCCATGGGCGGCTGGACGGATGCGACGCGGCCGGGCGGGGAGCCGATGACAATCTTCCGGAGCCGGCCGATGCGGCCGCTGCGGACCAGTTCGCAGGCGCGTCGCACGCCAGAGTAAGAATGGAGCTGAGTCCCGTGCTGGAAAACAGCCCCAGAGCGGCGAACGGCCTCGACCAAAAGCCGCCCTTCGGCCACAGTGTTGCTGAGCGGCTTTTCGCAATACACGTCCTTGCCCGCCTTCACGGCGGCGAGGGCGATGGGCACGTGCCAATGGTCCGGCGTGGCGACGGCCACAGCGTCAATGTCCGGCCGGGCCAACAGCTCGCGGAAATCGCGGAAGCTGTCCCGGGGCCGGAGGCGGTAGGCCTTTCGGAAGGCCTC
>JAGHDA010000352.1 GCA_021160185.1 Verrucomicrobiota bacterium | reverse complement strand
GGGCCGAAGTCTCCCAACGTTGCCCGGTATATTGTCCAGCTGAAGCCGGGAGCGAATCCGAAAGCCGTTGCTTCCTTTTATTCTTCCCGGAGGGGGAGTAAGATCCACCATGTTTTCACCCGCGCGATTCATGGATTCGCGGGCGTTCTTACCGAGAGAGCTGTAGCTCAACTGAAGCGGGATCCCAACGTGCTTCGGGTGGTTCCGGACTTGCGGGTTTTTGCGATCGGCAAGCCGGACAAGCCGGATAAGCCGGGCAAGCCGAACAAAGACGAGCCCGACGAGCCAGATCCGTCTCCTGACGACATCATACCCGCCGGGGTGGCTCGGGTAGGCGCTCAGGCGGCCTGGACCGCCGGCTACACCGGCGCCGGCGTGGGCGTTGCGGTAGTGGACTCGGGCATCGACTATACTCATCCGGATTTGGAGCCTAATTTTGCCGGAACCTTGTACGACGCTTACGGCGGAGACGGCATGGATGAGTATGGGCATGGGACGCATGTGGCCGGAATTATCGCCGCGGCGGATAACGATCAAGACGTGCTCGGCGTGGCTCCGCAAGCCTCTCTCTATTCAGTCCGCGTTCTGGACGCTAGCGGAAGCGGATATGACTCGGACATTATTGCCGGCATAGAGGCGATTATAAACGCGAACGCGAACGGGGTGATTAAGGTGGCGAACATGAGCCTGGGCCGCGGCGCGGCGGGAGATGCGGATCAGCCGTTGCACGATGCGGTGATCAATTTGGTCAACTCGGGCGTGACGGTGGTGGCGGCGGCCGGAAACAATTGCAGCGCCGAGGTGTCGGATTTTGTTCCGGCCGGATTTCCGGAGGTGATCGCCGTGGCCAGCACGACCGCCGCCGACGGGCAGGCTAAGCCCAAGAAGAATGTTATTCCGGCTGACACGGCTTCTTACTTCACCGCCGACGGCGCGCTGGATTCTACAGGGGTAGGGGTTACGATTTCCGCTCCGGGCGAAGCTCGGGAGGACAACTCCCGCGGCTATATCCTTGGGGTGGGAATCCTTTCCGACATGCTGGGAGGAGGCACTGTTCGGATGTACGGGACGAGCATGGCCGCGCCTCACGTAACCGGCGTGGCGGCCCTCCTTTCTCAACAGGCCGGCGGCGCGCTGACGCCGGATGAAGTCCGCGCTGCGTTGATGGCGGGCGCGGATCGAGTGGGCGTCGCCCCGCTGGACAGCCCGGTCAACTGCTACACCTTCGACGGAGATCGCGAAGGCGTGGTTTGGGCGCCGGGCGCGTTGGGGCTGGAGTAGCGGCGGCCAAGCCCTTGATTAGGACTTCTTCGCACCCGCGCCGGTTTCGGCGCGGTTTTTTGCGTTTCGGCTTGAAATCCATCGACGCGAAGAGGATCAAGGCCTATGTTCGCGCCTGATTATGGAACAAACGCGCACGCTGACGCTGGGACATTCGCCGGACCCGGACGACGCTTTCATGCATTACGCGTTGGCGAAGGGCCGGATTCAGACGGGGCCTTATCGGTTCGAGCACATTCTTCAGGACATCCAAACGCTCAATGAGCGCGCTGTGCGGGGGGAGCTGGACATCACGGCCATCAGCGTCCACGCCTATCCCTATGTGGCCGCTCAATACGCTCTTTTGCCGAACGGCGCGAGCATGGGCGACGGCTACGGCCCTCAAGTGGTGGCGAAGCGACGCCTTGATCGAGCCGCCCTTCGGCGCGCGCGCATTGCCGTGCCCGGCCGGATGACCAGCGCCTTTCTGGCGCTCCAGCTTTGGCTGGAACGGCCTGCGTCGGAAATCGACCATATCGTAGTACCGTTTGATAAGGTATTTGAATCGATTCGTTCCGGCAGCGCGGAGGCCGGCCTGCTTATTCATGAAGGCCAGCTCACTTGGCAGGATTGGGGATTGGAAGTGTGCGTCGATTTGGGCGCATGGTGGAGCGAAGCGACCGGGGGTTTGCCGCTGCCTCTGGGAGCGAACGCTATTCATAAGCGGATTCCTCCTGAAGAACGCCGGCGCATCGCCGAGCTTCTCCAGCAGAGCATCCAATACGCATTGGATCACCGGCAGGAAGCTGTGACCCATGCCTTGCAGTACGCCAGGGATATGACATCCGAATTGGCTGACCGGTTCATCGGCATGTACGTGAACCATTGGACGTTGGATTACGGGGAGCGCGGACGGGAAGCCATCCGCCGGTTTTTGGGCGCGGCTGCCGAGCGGGAGTTGATTCCGGGCGCGCCGGATCTGGAGTTCGTCGGGTAGGCGTTGCTGAAACAGCGGTTGCGATTGGCGTTCCTTTTCAGTTGAGCCAGAATGACGGCAATGCAGCGCCGACGATTCGGTAAAACTGGACTGCAAATGCCGGTCATCTCGTGCGGCGGGATGCGCTTTCAGCATAAGTGGAAAGACGCGCCGCTGAGCGAGATTCCCCCGGAAAGCCAGGCGAACCTGGAGGCCTGTGTCCGCCGCGCCTTTGAGCTGGGCATCAACCATTTCGAGACGGCTCGAGGTTACGGCACCTCTGAGATGCAATTGGGGCAGATCCTTCCCCAGCTCCCGCGAGAGCGGATCATCGTGCAGACGAAGGTCGCTCCTACGGCTGACCCGGAAGAATTTCTGCGGACATTCGATAAATCCATGGCCTATCTCCGCCTCGATTACGTGGATTTGTTGGCGCTGCACGGGATCAACAACCAACAATTTTTGGACTGGTCGTTGCGGAAGGGAGGCTGCGTGGAAGCCGCCCGCAAGCTTCAAGCGGAGGGCCGTTGCCGTTTCGTCGGGTTTTCTTCCCACGGGACGACGGACGTCATCGTGGAGGCGATTCGGAGCGATCTGTTCGATTATGTGAATCTCCATTGGTATTTCGTGAACGAACTCACTTGGCCGGCTGTCGAGGAGGCCAGGCGGCGGGACATGGGCGTCTTCATCATCAGCCCCAACGACAAAGGGGGCAAGTTGTACAGTCCGCCCCCCAAGCTGCGCGAGTTGTGTCGGCCTTTGACGCCGATGCAATTCAACGACCTCTTTTGCCTGTCCCGGCCGGGAGTCCACACGATCAGTTGCGGTCCGGCGCGCCCTTCGGATTTCGACGAGCACGTGGCGGCATTGGAGCATCTTGATCGGGCATCGGAAACAGTTCGACCGATCGAGGAACGGTTGCGGCGAGAAATAGACCGCGCGCTTGGGGCAGAGTGGCGCGCCCGTTGGCCGGAAGGCATTCCGGAGTACACGGAGGTTCCGGGGCAGATCAATGTGCGGGAGATCCTGCGCCTGTGGACGTACGCCAAGGCGCTCGACCTGATGGATTGGGCAAAGATGCGATACAACCTTCTAGGGCAGGCGGATCATTGGTTCCCCGGAGAAACGGCGGCTCGATTCGACGAGACTGCGCTGCGCCGCGCCGTGGCGGCCAGTCCGTTTGCGGACCGCATCCCGGACATCTTGCGGGAGGCCCATCAGATGCTTTACGAAGCGCCGAAGAAACGGCTGAGCCAGTCGGATGACTAACCTTTGGGAGCCGCGGGCTCCTGTCATCCCCCGCAAAAAAGCGCTCGGGGTCGCCGGGCGCTTTTTCTTTCAGCAAAGATAAGGCTCTTCTTTCTTAAGAAGAGATCGCGCTCTCGGAGGCGGTTTTCTGGCTGAAGACCAGTTTGTTGCCTTCCACGGTGACCTGGAT
>JAGHDA010000317.1 GCA_021160185.1 Verrucomicrobiota bacterium | reverse complement strand
GGGCTATGCGCCTTTAGCCCGGTGGATGAACAGAAAGGTTTGATCGTCGGCCAGGGACGCGCCCGCGCCGAATTCTTCCAGCGTGCTTCGCAATAGCGCGACGGCCGTCTGAGCGCAGTCGATCTCCGGCCCCGCCAAGGTCATCCACTCCTTGAGCCGCTCATCTCCGAAGAACTCTCCGGCCTTGTTCCGGGCTTCGGTCACGCCGTCGGTGTAAAGCAGGGCAAGCATGCCCGGGGCGAATTCGAGCTGGAAGTCCTCGTACGCTACGTCTTGTTGGATGCCGATGGGCAGGTCAGGCCGACCGAAATCGCGCGCCCTCCCTTCGATTGGGTCCCAGATCAGCATCGGCGGATGCCCGGCCACCGCATAGGCCAGTTTCCCGTCGGCCGGCTGGAGATAAGCGAGCGCGGCGGTGGTGAAATAATCGGCCCGTTCGAAGTCCGCGCAGAGCACGCGGTTCACATGGCTCAAAAGCCGTCCTGGACGGCTGAAGTAGGCGCTGAGCGTGCGCACCGCGGTGCGCATCACCACGGCGAACATGGCGGCCGCAATGCCTTTGCCCATTACGTCGGAGAGGACGATCAGTTCTCCGCCTTGGCGGCAGCCGATCACGTCGTAGAAATCGCCGCCCGCCTTGCGGGCGCTCTGGCAGTAAGCGGCGATCGAGAAGGGCGGGCATTGATGAAGTTGGTGGGGCAGCATCGAGCGCTGCGCCTGGGCGGCGATTTCGAGCTCCCGCTCGGCCAAGCGCATGCGGGTTTGCTCTTCGATGAGGCGGCGATTGGCGATCTGTATGCCGATGAAGTCGAAGATCGTATTCAGAAGCTGCACTTCGCGGGCCACATATTCCTCGGCTGTCTTCCGGGCCATCAGGACCGAGCCCAACGGCTTGTTTTCCTTGCCGCGAACCGCGTGGCAGAATCCCGTTTTCGGTGTGATTCCTGCGCTGCGGAGCGGATCATCCTCGCGCAGCGAATCCGCCTCGATCCACTGGTCCTGGAGGGTGTCAAAGGCGACCCACTCGATCGACTTGGGCGTCTTGTCCGGCTCGATGGCTCTGATCCGCCCTTGGAGCTCGGTTGGGTAGACCGCCGAAACGTTCAGGATTTTCCGGTTCTCGTCCAGGAGGCGAAACACCACGAGGTCCGACCGGGTCAGTTCCGCCAACCGCTCGATGAGGGTGCGGATCAATTCGGAGAGTCCTTCGCCGGCCACAATGGCGGGGCCGTACTGATAGAGGAGCGACAACGCTTCGTAAGTGAGCGCGAGCTCCTCGGTCATTTCTTCAAGGGCGGTTCGGTCCTCTTCGATCCGACGTTGGTTTTCAGGGCTTGAGCCTTCCGGCAGCGGCCCGGGCCGTGCGCGCTTGCGGCGGAGGACAAGGAGGTTGCCTTCGCGCCCTCTCAGGTAGCCCGCCTCGTCGGTCATGGAGAAGATGATGTAGAGCCCGCGGCCTCCTTCGCTCTCGGGCGGGGGAAGCGACGGCGGCTCGGCGGGCCATTCAAAACCGGGAGTGTGGTCCCACACCGCCGCTTCCACTGCTTTTTCCCCAAGGCGCATATCCAAACGAACCGGCAAGGAGCGGGCGGGCTCCGGGGCGTATTCAATGGCGTTGTTAAGGGCCTCGGGCAGAACGGCCATCCAGGGCTCGACATCCTCTTTCGGCAGGCCCATCTCCTCCAACCACCGGCATGCCGCTTCCACTGCGGACCGCACAAACTGCAAGCCGCAGGGCAGCTCCGCGACCCATCCCAGCCGGCCTCCTACGACAAAGGCGCGGCTCTGGATCTCTTCCTCCAGCGGCATGGTCAGGGAACGATCTCAAACACTCGGTGGAGCCGAGTCAGTTCGAGAATCTGGAGGACGTTGGATGCGGGATGAAGGAGCCGCACGGTTCCGCTGCGTTCCCGGAGGGTTTTCTGCAGGGAGATGAACATGCCCAACCCGCTGCTGTCTACGAAGGTTGCGTTGGAGAGATCAAAATCCAGGCGCGTGACGTCGGGATGTTCTTTGAGCTTTCCACGCACCGTTTCCCGAATCTCTTGCGCGTTCGCGGCGACCACTTCGGTCAGCCCGCTGACCGCCATCGTTTGCGGCTCAGGGAACTCGATTGTCATGAGCGCGGATTATACGGGTCGGGGCGCTTTGTGAAAAGCCTGAAGCAAAGCGTTCCAAAGGATTTTTCTTCGGAGGCCGGCGTCGCCGCGGGCGGCGTAAAACCCGGCGTGGGCGCGCGCCTCATCGTCAAAGCGGTCGCCGCATCCGTACACATCTCCCAAGCAGAAGAGACCGACCGGGACCGCCAGCCAGAGCCGTTCGAACTCATTTTGGAGCTGAGAGGCTTGTTCTCGATCCAGAGGGCGGTTGCCCACCCAAGTGAACTCGCCTCGGACGATTTTCCAAAGCTGAGGCCAACGCCGCCATAGTCCTTTGGCTCCGTTGAGTTCGTAGTAAACGAACTCCCGCAGGGAGTCGGCGGATTCCAGTCCGGAAGGAACCACGCCCCGGCGCGCCTGAAAAAGCGGCTCGCCGCGGCGGCGCGCCCGAAGCCACGCCGCAAGGATCACAGGCGAGGTCAAGATCGCCGCCAGCAAAGCAAACAGCCTGCCCGCCCAGGAACTTTTCCGGGAAAAGCCTCGGCCTCGGTCCATGTCGTCGAGCAGGAAGGGATCAACCACCTCCGTGAAAGAGCCGGTGGGCCATTTGAGCAGGCCGTTGCCCCAGGCGAAGGATTCCGTCAAGTGCGTCAGCGCGCCCAGGTAGGTGGCGGGCCCCAGCCAACCGCGGGACACTTCGGCGCGCTCATCTATCATGGCATGGTCCTCGACGAACGCCTGGGGGCCGACCACAGCCCCTTGTTGAACCCAAGCGTAGGAGCCGATCCAGCAGGGCGGGCGAAGCTGGGCCGAAGGATGGACCTTGGCGCGCAATCCGATCCAGACGCCCGGGGCGGTTTCCCGCGCTCCAACCGCCCGCGCGCCGGCTTGGGGGAGCCAGGCTTCCAGGGCTTGAAAGAACCCCTCATAGGATTCGAACAAAGGGCGGTCGGGAAGCTGCGGCAGGCGGTCCAGAAGAATCACTTCGGCGCCCTCTTCGGAAACTTCCGGGCCCAAGTGTTTCCTGCGGGCTTCCTCGACGGTGAGCTCAGCGGGCTCGGGAATCACTTCCGCTTCCAGCCCCCATTTCTCTCCTTTGCCGACTTCGCGGCGAATCTGCTCCGGCCGATCCGAAGCCAGAATGCGCGCCTTCTTGACCCCGCGCTCGGCCAGCCAGGCCAAGGCGTGGTCCAGAAGCGTAGGCCCCAGGATCGGCGTCAGCGCCAGCGGACGTTTCCTGGCAAAAAACGCCGCGTTCGGTCGGCGCTCCGGGCAGATCAGAATGGCTTGCTTCGCTCCCATTTTGTAGCGGCTTCCTTAAAAAGCCCGTTTCGTTTTCCAAAGCAGCCTTGGGTCACGCCCCCTTGCCCAGGACGATGGCGGGAATCGTCTTGAGGAGAATCCACAAGTCTTTCCAGAAGGATTGGCTTTCGATGTAGCGGACATCAAGACCCACTTGTTCCTCGAAGTCGATTTCGTTCCGGTCGCCGATCTCGAACAGGCCTCCGTGGCGCTCGCCCACCTGCCAGAGACAGGTGATGCCAGGCTTGACGAGGAACCGGCGGCGGTGGCGCAGTTCGTAAAGTTCGACTTCCCGCTTCACCGGCGGGCGCGGCCCCACTAGAGACATTTCGCCTTTCAACACGTTCCAAAGCTGGGGCAGCTCGTCCAATGAAGCCTTTCGGAGGAACCGTCCGATCTTCGTGATGCGCGGGTCGTCCTTCATCTTAAAGGTCACGCCGTCCTTCTTCTCGTTAAGGGCGAGCAGCTCTTTGAGCCGTTCTTCGGCGTCCGGAACCATCGTTCGGAACTTGAGCATCTGAAATTCTTTGCCGTAGAGGCCGTAGCGAGTTTGGCGGAAGAAAACGGGGCCGCCGTCTTCCAGCTTGATCAGAACGGCAATGATCAGAAACAGCGGCGCCAACAGGATCAAGGCGATCACGCTCACCCCGATGTCCATCGCCCGTTTGAGGAAGTAGGCGAAGCGGGTGACGGCAATCCACGCCCAGCGTTTCCACTTGACGTAGAGGTTGAGTCGGAACCGTCCCCAAGGGCTTTGCGCCGCCAGCAGCCGGGCCATCATTGCTTCCCGGAGCTGTTCCTCCGGGAAATCCCAGGCTTTGGTCGGGCGCTTTCCTTCCTCCTCGGGGCGGTTGGAAATTTCCTCCGGCATGGGGCCTTCCCTTGTTTCTTCCCCTGTTTCAGGCGGATGCCATGCTGCGCCGAAAAGAGAGTCAAGGCAACTCTCTTCGCACCGCGCGCCGGAGATCCTCCGCGAGCGCCGCGACTTCCGCCTCGCTTACCGGCGAAACCACAATCCGATCGGCAAATCGCCGTTGGGGCGCCACGAACCGCTCGTGCATCGGCAAGACCTGGGTTTGAAACTGGCGGCGCACGGACTCTTCGGTCCGCCTGCGCTCGAGCGTGTCTCGATTCAGCCGCCGCTTCCATCTCTCCTCCAAGGGGCACTCGACGTAAATCGCCTGGTCCGTCATGCGGCGGAGCCATTCCGGCCGCAGGGTCCACAGCCCCTCCAGAAGGATCCACGGGCGCGGCTCCATTCGGCGGCGGCGCGGCCGGCGCGTGTGCGCGGCAAAATCATATTCGGGAACCGCGGCGGGCGCTCCCGCTTTGAGCCGCTCGAGGGTTTGGCGCAGGCTTTCCCAATCCAGGGCCTCGGGATGATCGAAGTTGACCTTTTCCCGTTCTTCAGGCGGCAGTCCGGAAAGATCGCGGTAGAAGTCGTCCAGAGACAACCGCGCGGCTTCGTGGGCCAGCCTGCTTTCCAGCGCCTGCGCCAGCCAGGTTTTGCCCGAGCCGCTGCCCCCGGCGATGGCCACAAGAAAAGGCTTGGAAGAGCGGTTCATTTTCCAGGCGGCGCCTCGGCGCGCTCGCGGATGATCTGCCGGAACATGCGGTCCAGGTCGGCGATATAGCGGTGGAAATCGTAGCGCTCGCTTACCAGCTTGAGCCCGGCTTCGCCCATCCGCCGGGCCAGGGCTTTGTCTTCAAGGAGCTGCTCGATGCGCCGCGCGTAAGCCGCCACGTCCATCCATGGGACCAGGAAGCCGTTGTGTCCGTCATGCAGCCAATCGCGGATGCCGCCGGCGTCGAACGCCACCACCGGCAGAGCGTAGCGCATCACTTCCAGGCCGATGGCGGCGAACGGCTCGGGCCAAACCGAGCTGAGCGCCACCACGCTGCACTCACGATAATGCTCCTTGAGCTGTTCCTGGGGCACATAGCCTTTGAAATGGACCCGGTCATTGAGTCCCAGCTTCCGCGTAAGCTTCTCGCAATATGGCCGATGATTGCCGTCGCCCAAGATGACGCACTCGAAGGGCTTCCGCACCCGCGCCAACGTCCGGAGCAGGACGTCCACCCCTTTGCCCCGGATGATCTGCCCCGCGTAGAGGATCAAGTTCCGATCGCTGAAGGAGCTCCGCACGTTCGGATCCCCGGGCCGGGGAACCGGCGCGTGGATTTCGATGCGTTTCGGATCGAACCCGTTGAGAATCAATTCGTCCCGCATGTATGTGGTCGCCGCCACCATGCGGTCGAACCGACGGTTGAGCGCGACTTCCTCCAGCTTCTCCCGGTAGCTGAGGAAGCGGATCGGGAAGCCTCCCTGGCGGTTCCGGGCGATGAAAGCCAGGCAGGGGAAAAGGCAGTAGGGCGAGACCGGCCGCCGGCAGATGCGGCGGGTGAAGTAGTTGTAGCGATAGCTCCGCATGCAATAGATGTCGTGGTCGTGAACCATCCGCGCCAACGGCTTCCGGCTTTCAACCAGGGCGCGGAGGACCGACAGGGAGGCCATCTTGTGGACGTAGACGATGTCCGGGGCGAACTCTTCCAGCATGCGCCGCGTTGCGCCGGCCGGGTCGGCTGCTTCCACCAGTCGCCGGGCGGGAAAGACCCGCCGCCAGCCTTCCTCGTTTTTTCCGGTGGGCGGGCCGTGGAGCAGGCCCGTTTCCCAGCCGCGCTTGCCCAGCTCCTCCGCTGTGATGTAAGCGTTGGCCTCGGCTCCGGCCAGGGCGCCGAACCGCTCATGCACGTAGAGGATTTTCATTTTGCTTTGTTGGTCGGATCGATTTCCTCCAGCCAGCCTTGCACGGCCGCCGCGCCCTCCGCCGCGTCTCGGGGCAAGGCTTCCAGCAACTGGTCGACGTGATTTTCATCCCCGGCCTTGCCGGCTTCTTCGATGGCGCGAAAGACGCCGAAAAGTTTCTCCAAGCCGATCGTCGCGCAAATCCCCTTCAGGGAATGGGCCGTTCGGGAGAATTCTTCCCACATTCGCGCCCGGCGAGCTTGGTTGAGCTGCTCCAATTGCTCAGGCAACTCTTTCAGAAAGGAGCCGATCAGCTCGGCGACCGTTTCCCGATCCAGCTCTTCCACGAGGCGGTCCAGCTTGCGTCGGTCCAACGTCTCCGTTCGGGGCGGCGGAGCTTTGTCGGAAGCGGTCTTCTTCTCCTGTCCAGGGCACTTTCGCAGCGCCCGTTCGAGGGCTTCCTGGAGGCTGCGCATGGAAAACGGCTTGGCCAGGTAATCGTCCATCCCCGCCGCCAGGCAGCGATCCCGCTCGCCCGCCGCGGCGTTGGCTGTCAGGGCGATGATGTAAGTCCGCGGCGCTCCTTTGCCCGCGTCTTTCTCCATGCGCCGAATGGCCTCCACGGCTTGATAACCGTCCATCACCGGCATTTCGCAATCCATCAGAATCACGTCGTATTGGCGCTCTTTGGCCAGTTCCACGGCCTCTTTGCCGTTGACCGCCACGTCTGGATGGCATCCGAATCGCTCGAGCATTTCCAGACACAACCGCCGGTTAATGGGATGATCCTCCACCAGCAGGATGCGGAGTCGGCGCAGTTCCGGATCGCCCTGGAACAGGAGGTCGGGCGCGGACGATGTCGGAGTTGCCCTGTCCTTTTGCGCCGAGCCTTCCACGGCGGCCACAAGAGCATTAAACAGGGCAGATTGTTTCACCGGTTTGAGGAGGATGCGGTGGAAGAGGCGACGTTCGGCTCCCGCTGTTTCCACCGCTCGTTTGGGGGACGCGAGGAGAATGCGGAAAGCCTGGGGGAAGCGTTTTGCCAGAGCCGCCGCGGCCGCTTCCGGCCCGTGGGGAAATTGCAGGAGGGCCGCTTCGTCCACCGCCACCGCGCTTGCCTTTTCTGCCTCCGCCGGAAGAGACTCGATCGAGTCCGCCGTCTCGCAAGGGACGCCCCAGCCGCTTACCATCTCCGTCACGGCTTCCCGCGCAGGGGAAGGGGGAGCGACCACCGCCACATTGGCGAAAACCAACCCGGGATGGCTCAAACCCAGCACGGGCTGGTCCGGAACCGCCAGATCCAACTCGAACCAGAAGGTGGAGCCTTTGCCCGGTTCGCTTTCGACCCCGATCCGGCCGCCCATCGCCTCGACCAGCCGCTTGGAAATGGCCAGCCCCAGGCCTGTGCCCGGCAGGGCGCTTTGGTCCCGGAGGCGTTCGAAGGGCTCAAAGAGGCGTTTTTGCATTCCGGCCTCGATGCCCCGTCCGGTGTCGCGCACTTCGAAACGCAAGCGCACGGCCGCCTCTTTTTCTTCCACCGTTCGCACCCGAATCGTCACGGAGCCCCGCTCGGTGTAGCGGACGGCGTTGGCGGCCAGATTAAGGAGCACCTGGCGGATGCGGGCCGGGTCTCCCACCAGGCGGTGGGGCACGCGGCGGTCCACGATCGCGGCCAATTCGATGTCCTTCTCAGGATCGCGATGGGTCACAATCTCCAACACGGCGTCCACCGTGCTCCGAATATTGAACGGCTGGGGGTAGAGGCGCAGCTTGCCCGCCTCGATCCGGGAAAGATCAAGAATGTCGTCGATGATGTAGAGGAGGCTGTTGGCGCTCTCGACGATCGCCTCGACGAATTCCCGCTGCTGCGGCGTCAACTCCGTCTGCAGCAACAACTCCGCCATGCCCATCACCCCGTTCATCGGGGTGCGGATTTCATGGCTCATCATGGCCAGGAACTGACTCTTGGCCCGGCTGGCTTCTTGGGCTTTTTCAGCCAGCTCGCGGGCTTCTTCCAACGCCTGCCGGAGCTTGCGGTTGGATTCTTCCAACTCGGCCCGGGAGCGGTCCAACTCCGCTTCCCAACGCCGCCGGATTTCCACGTTAGCCAGCAGGTCCGCCGCCGCTCCTACCAGTTGCGCTTCCACCGCGCCCCATTTCCTTGCCGCTTGCCGGTAAACCACCGTTAAGGCGCCTAGGCCTTGGCCCGCCGCCCGCAACGGCCAAAGGAGGAATTCCCGGACCCCGGCTTCTTCGAGAAGGCGTCGTTTCGGGTCTTCGGCGGGCAGCTCGCGGGGCGACTGGACAAAGAGCCACTTGCCGCGCTCGGCCGCCTCCCGCGCCGCGGCGCTTAACGCCGACGGCAGCTCTTTTTCCCAAGAGCCCGCCGAGCCGCGCCGCCGCCATGCCGCGGCAAGCCGCGCCCGCTCTCCCTCCAGGAGCCAGAGAGCCGCTTCGTCCGCCTCGAATGTTTCTCCAATGGCCCGGAGACATTCGGCCGTGACCGCTTCCGCCTCCGCGCCGCCGCTTCGGAGGCTGCGCCGAGCCAGTTGAATCAGGAAGCGTTGCAGCTCCGCTTGCCGGGCAAGGCGGCGCGTCTTTTCCCGAATGGCCCGCTCCAGTTCTTGGTCCCGCCGCTCCCACACCCCCGCTAAAGCGGCAAGGAGAAAGGTTGCCGTCGCTCCTCCGCCTCCTACAGTCCAGACAAGCCATGCGCTGGAAGGAGTAAGGAGCGAGCCGGCGGGGGAAGCTTCCAGCGCCCATTCCAGGCTGGGGGTTGAGAGGAAGATCCATATCCGGCGCGCGAGGGGACAAGCGGGCTTGATCGTCTCCTTGTTGGTTCGGCCGGCGCCGGACTGCGCCGGCGGGAGAGCGACCAGTCGGCCTTTGATCGGCGTTTCCATCGCTTCCATGCTCCATTGGACCAGGAGATCCAGGTTGATCAGGAGCGCCGCCCAGCTTCGCGCGCCTTCGGGAGGCGCGCCGGGGAATTTTCTCCGCGGCCTTATGGGTAGGAACGCCGCGTCCACCCGAGCCTGCGCGGTGTTCCCGCTCTGGGCAAGCCTCATCGCCGCCCCCCGTATGTTGTTTCTTTCCGCAGCCTCCAGGAGCATCGCCCGAGCCTTGGGCTGCGCCCACAGGTCGAACCCTTGCCATGCCGCCGCCCAATCCGGGCTGTTCGGAGGGAGAACCAGAGGCGCCCGCGCGCCCTGGACGGCCCGCCCTTGCGCGCGCGACCGATAGCCCTCCACGCCCTGGGCGCGCGCCCACTTCTCGAAGGCCGCTTGGTTCGTTTCGCTGATCTCAGGGACCCAGCCGATCGCGAACCACTCCGGCCGGGGCCTCTCGTCGGGCTCTTCTTGCTCAGTCCCGGCGAGCTGGATTAAGGCTTTGACCGGGCTTTCCTGCCCTGATCCTGCGTTTCTCTTGAATTGGCGGAGATTTCGAACGGCCGCCCGAAAGCGGTCGCCAAGGGCTTCGGTCGCCTTTCTGCCGGCGTTCCCGAACGCTTTGTCCTCCGCTTCCTCCCAGGCTCCGCGGATTGTCCAGATCGCAAGGCCTGTAAGAATCGCTCCGGCAACAAGAGCAAAACCGACCGGCGCCCACACGGCCGCCTCCTCGGATCGGCCGGCGCGGGAGAACGCTCGCTCGGCAAGAGGGAAGAAGTTGGCCAATCCCCACGCCAAGGCGAGGAGCGCCGCCGCGACTTCTATCTCGGCAAGGCCTCTTGCCCGCCGCCAGGCCGCCGTGTCGCGCTCCACCGTCGCCCACGCTATCGACACGCCCAGGGCCGGATGGAAAATCGGCGCCGCCGCCACGACGGCCTCTCCCTTCGGGCTTTGCGCCACGGACCATTCCACCGAGTCGCCGGCTCGCGCCTCGTCGAGGCATGGGGGCGGAGAGACCCACTTTTTCGGTGCGGGAACGCGTCCATCCCGAGGGACCTCTTCTCCCGGGAATTGCAGCCATCCTTCCTTGTCGGGGAGCGCCAGCCACACCCTCCAATCTCTTCCAAGCAGTTTTGCAAACCCCGTCAGGATTCGACTCAGCCGCTTCGCCGCGAGAGGGGCGGCTTCCGGATCGCGGCCTATGCCGCGCAAATTCGTCGCCATCGGGAAGGGGATCGCTTGGGCGAGCAACTCGGCCTCAAGCGCCGTTCCGTGGCGAATTTGCGCCTGAGCCCTCGCCTGACGCGTCTGCAAACCCCAAGCGCCCAGAGCGAGGGTCAGCAGCGCGCCCGCCGTTGGGGCCCAACGCTTGAGGAACCCTTTCTTCCTTTCCGCGCCTCGGGAGCCGGCCATCCCCAAGCCCAACGCCCACAACGCAGCGGCCAACGCCGCCGACACGGCGACCTGCCGCGCTCC
>JAGHDA010000437.1 GCA_021160185.1 Verrucomicrobiota bacterium | reverse complement strand
GGGAACCAGGCCCGCCGCCCTCCCTTGTTGGGCTGAGAGCAAGGCAATCATTCCTGCCGCAAGGAAAAGAATCACATTCCTTTTCATGGCTTGCCTTCTCTTGCTGTTTTTTCTTTTCCTTCAAAAAGATTTTCTCATTCCGCCGGGCTCCACACTTCCAACCAAGCGGTCGTGGATCCGGGTTCGGGGGTTTGCCAATCGGTTTCTCCCTGATCCGGGTCGTACTGGCCGTTGCCGTTTCGATCTTCCTGGTAATCGGGAAGGCCGTCCGCGTCGGCATCCAGAGGGACGCCGGCGGCATCCGTCGCGACATAGTGGAATCCGATCGAGACGGTTCCGGTTCCCTCCGGGACCAAGTCTTCCCGCACGGTATAATGGTATAGACCGGCCTGGGGAGCGGGGCGGCTGCCCGCGCCGATCAGATTGGCCAGGCTGCCGGCGTCCCCGCCGGCGGGGTAGTAGTAAGGCCCCAGCGGCCCGGGGACAAAATCGGGAACCAGATCGGTTTGGTTGTTGCCGCCTCCTAAGGGATTTTCCGTCCCAGCCGTAAAACCGTTATGGGAGCAGGTCAGGTACGGTTCCCATCCCGAGCTGAAAGGCATGATCTGCGTCTCATCAAACAGATTATCCTGCGCCGTCCATATCGGATTGGACGAGCCGACCGCGTAGTCAAAGGTTAAATACCCTCCCCGGAACAGGTTGTTGCCAATCTCCAGCTCCAGCCCGTCCCCCTCCGCATGAGAAAACCACCACGAGCCTCGCTCCAGGACATTATTGATCAGCTTGACGCTCATGTTCCGGCCGCTGTTTAGGTAAAGCCAAGCTGATCCGTTGCAGACCACACAGTCCCGGAGCTCCAGATCCACCGGCAGACCGTAGTTGTAAAGAAAATAGGCCCCCCAAAGCGTCGCCTCGGTAAACCGCATCCGGACCGAAACCGGCTCAGAGGTCCCATAAATGGTTATGAACGTGCTTGGTTTGCCTGACTGAGGCAGTTCGCTCACGGCCGGCGCATTCACGATTCGATTCGGCCCCTGGGGCGCGCCGGCGCTCTGCACGCCGCCCCCATCTTGAAGCCACAGACCGTACTGGCCCGCAAACCCGACGGCGACCCCGTTGGTCAGGGTCAGATCAGCCTGAAGGACCAGGTTGCTGACCGCATAATCTACAATCGGATAGTGGTAGCCCACATCCGGCCGGCCGGCGTCTCCCAAGCCTCGAGGATTGAGAACCCACCGGTTGGTCAAGGCGCCGCCCAGCAGCTCCGGCCCGGCGGTGGTTCTTTGCTGCAACTCCGCCCACAGGTCCGCATCGATGGTCTGGACCCCTTGATCCCGCAACTGGCTCCCGGCCGGCAGGTAATAGCCGCCGCTGACCGCCGGTTCCCAGATCCCTCCTCCGTCAGAAAAGACAAAGTTCCCTCCTCCGTCGGAGTAACTGCCCAGATTCTCGATCCCGACCAGCAGGCTGTTCCGTAAAGTCAAGCTTGAGTAGGCTGCGTTCTGGAAAAGATCCGAAGCCCCCTCCGCCGTCAAATGCTCCCCCTGCCAATCCGCGTGGTAAGAGCGAAAGACATAGTTGGACAAACCCACACACAACGCATTTTCCACGCGAACGGGTCGGGTCGCCGGCGCGTTCGCATAGAAGGCCCCGCCACAGTCCGCCGCCTGCACATGCCAGAAGGAGTCTTCATAGGAATTATATGTGGCCAGGGCGAACTTGGCATAGCGCACCTGCGCGTTCCGGACCTGCACCGCCTCTCCCGGCATCTGAATGTAGTAGGCCGCCCAGGCATAGTAGCCGGAGGGAATTCCGGTGCTTTCACTGATCCTTGCGCCTACCGTGTCATCGTCTCGAGCCGTGAAAATCACCGGCCGATACGCGTCGGTTTCCCACCGCTGCGGCCCTTTGGCATAGAGGATCAGGCTCTCCGGATCGGGGGCGAACTTCACCACCGCCCCGCCTTCCCATCGGGTCGTCCCGTACAAGCGCGTCGTTCCGCTCACATAGTAGGTCGTATCGGACTGAAAGGTGAAATCCGTCACGCTCGAGCTGATCTCATAGTCCATCGCGATCGCCGGCGCCGCTTCCCGCCAATACGAGCATCCTCCCTCAGGCGGCCTCCAGGCCGCGGTCTTTCGGCTCAGCCGCTGCATCCGCTCCGGAAACGAGACCTGCGCCCATTCCTTCTTCCCCCCTCCCGAGGGCGGCGGCCGGCGCAGCCGATCCCGCGGCTCAGCCCGCCCCCAGCGGCTCGGCGAAAGCGGGGGCAACCGCTTCCACGCCGCCTCCAAATCCGGATAGTCCATTGACTCAATCAACAGCTCCATCCCCCCGATCTGTTCCCACTGCTTGCCTACCGGAGCCGCTTCCGTCCTTTCCACTCCCCCTTTTCCCATTCCAAAGGCCTGCCCCATTCCAATCCGAGTCGCCGGCCCCAAGACCAGCTCGGCGTCCTCCAAATCCGGATCCCACACCCGCGCCTGACGAAGGGAGGCGGGCGCCGCTTTTAAAATCCGTCTTCGGGCTTGGATCGCCTCAGGCCGCTGGATGACCTCGTTGTACACTTGCACCCGCGCTTGCTCCGGATCCATTCCCAACGCCTCCAGCGGCGGCAACCCTTCCCGCAACACCACATATTGCTCCAGTCCGCCCCGCCGAATCTCGTACACCACATCCGCCTTCCATCCCTCAAAGCAATCCGGATAGACGACCACGTTCGAGGCCGCCTGCACCGGCCGCGCCGGCCGCAGCTCCCCCAATACCCTCGCCTCCCCCCGTCTCAGATCCGCCACGCCGACGCCCAACGGCCGGGCCATCCATCGCGCCCCGTCCGGCCCCAACACATCCACCGGCTCCTGCGTCAAATCAGGCGGCAGAATCGCCTGCACCTGAGTCTGCCGCGCCAGAAAATAGCCCTGTGAAGTCTCTTCAAAGCACGGCCGGGCCGGAACCCATTGTTGCCGGAGTTCATCCCACCGGTTCAGCCCCTCGGCCAGTTCCACATAGCGGTTGGTCCAGACAACGGCGCCGCCGCCGCTGTCTTTCTTTTCCCACACCGCTTCTATCTGCGCGGTATGCGGCCCTCGGCTTAGAATTTTCCTCTGCGCGCAAATCGGGGCCGGTTGAGTCTCTCCGCTCGCATGGAAAAGGCTTCCTGCCAACAGAAGAGAAATGACTGTTTGGGATGTCATTTTCACCTCTCAGCCTCTCGCTCAAGCCTCTCCGACCGGCCGGCGGTTTTCATTGACGCGGGCTGAACGCCGATCGGGTTGGATTTTGAGCTGATTTTATTTCTGTCCCCGGCGGCGAGGCAAGAACTTTTTTGGGGGGCGCTTCCGGCGGCGCCCCGCCGGCGCCTCAACCTTTCCTTCGGTTAATTCCAGGCCGCCCGGCCGCTTCGGAGCAGTCCGGGCGGATGGCGCTTGCCAGCGCGCGGGGAGCGCGCGAGCAGGCGCGGCGCAGAGCCGGTTCCGCTCGCTTCCAACCGCGCTGTAGGGGACGGGGAAGAGAAAGCGCTATGCTCCCGGAGTTTCCAAGAAACGGCAGGCTTGCCGAAGGAAGGCGAGGTCGGTTTGGTCGAAGGCTTCCGGTTCGTTGGAGTCGGCGTCCAGGACGCCCAGGATCCCGCCCCCTTTGCCGAAGAGCGGGATCACGATTTCGGACCGCGTGGAGGGAGAGCAGGCGATATGCCACGGGACCTGGGTGACATCGCCGACGATTTGAGGCGCTTTTTCCCGGACGGCCCGGCCGCAGACTCCGCGATGGACAGGGATTCGGAGGCAGGCCCGCGGCCCCTGGTAGGG
>JAGHDA010000296.1 GCA_021160185.1 Verrucomicrobiota bacterium | reverse complement strand
GCGGCCGCGGGCTCCGCCTCGCAGGTCAGGCGGGTTCGGCTTTCCTGTTCGGTTGTCCTGTTAACCTTCAGTGAACCTGAAAATGCATAGCCGAACAAGCGCCCTTTCGCCCGCCGCGCCTCCCCTGCCCGCCTTGCCGCCTCCGCGGTTGCGGGACCGGGGGCCGGAGGCGGTTGAAGGCCCGGCCGCGTCGGACGCGATGGGGATCGAGGCAAGGCGCGGTTTTATTGAAGACGAGCGGGAGCGGCGCAGTCTATAGTCCGAGGCAGCGATGATGAAACGAACCATGCACACGATTGGGGCGGCCCTTGCGTTGGGGTTCGCCGCGGAGGCGGTTGCCGTGTCCATTGACGACGTTCCCTGGACGCCGCTGTTCGACGGCAAAACGCTCACGGGTTGGGAGCAACTCAACGGCTCGGCGATTTACAAGGTCGAGGACGGAGCCATCGTGGGGCTCACGGTGCGAGGAAGCCCGAACAGCTTCCTTTGCACCAAGAAGGTCTACTCAGACTTCATCCTTGAACTGGATTTCAAGGTCGATCCGAAACTCAATTCGGGGGTCCAAATCCGCAGCGAGAGCCGGCCGGACTACCGCAACTGGCGGGTCCACGGCTACCAGGTGGAGATCGACCCCTCCGCCCGGGCCTGGAGCGGAGGGATCTACGACGAGGCCCGGCGCGGCTGGCTTTTCCCGCTCAAAGACAAGCCGAAGGCGCAGAAGGCGTTCAAGCAGGGTCAATGGAACCATTTCCGGATCGAGGCGATCGGGGATCGGATTCGGACGTGGATCAACGGCGTTCCGGCGGCTGATCTGCGGGACGACATGACCCTGACCGGCTTCATCGGCCTGCAGGTTCACGGCAACAAGACGTCCGGTCTGGAAGTCCGGTGGCGCAACATCCGCATCAAGGATCTGACCCGGGCCGGCTGGAAGCCGACCTACCGGGTGTTGATCATCGACGGCCAGAACAACCACAACTGGAAGGCCACCACGCCGATCATCCGGCGCATCCTGGAATGCACAGGCCTGTTCAAAGTGGACGTGGCCACCACGCCGCCTCACGGCCAACCGATGGACAGCTTCAAGCCGCGGTTCGCCGATTACGACGCGGTGGTGTCCAACTATACCGGCGACGAGTGGCCGGCGGAGACGAAAGCGGCCTTCGTCAAATACATGAAAAACGGCGGCGGCCTGGTGATCGTCCACGCCGCGGACAACGCCTTCCCCAACTGGCGGGAGTGGAACGAGATGATCGGCCTGGGCGGCTGGGGCGGACGCAACGAACGCCACGGCCCCTATGCGTATTGGAAAGACGGCAAGCTGGTCCTGGACAACAGCCCCGGCTCCGCCGGCGCGCACGGGCGGCAAACCGACTACCCCGTGACGATTCAAAACAAAGAGCATCCGATCACGCGCGAGCTTCCCTCCCCGTGGCTGCACCGGGCCGACGAGCTCTACCACCACCTCCGCGGCCCGGCCAAGAACATCACCGTCCTGGCCACGGCCAAGCAGGATCCCAAGTTCGGCGGAACCGGCCGGGATGAGCTGGCGCTGTTCACCGTGCGCTACGGCAAGGGGCGCGTCTTCCACACCGTCCTGGGCCATGGCCCGGAGCAGATGAAGTGCGTCGGCTTCATCGTCACGCTCCAGCGGGGAACCGAGTGGGCGGCTTCGGGGCGCGTGCTCCAGCGAGACATTCCGCTCGATTTTCCGATGCCGGATCGGATCAGCGTGCGGGAAGACGTTTGCAGGCCGAACCCTCCCGCTGAGCTGAAGAAGTAATCCCCGCTTTCCCGCCTTCCGGGGCAAGACGATCGCCCGGCGGCCGGACCGCCGGGTGATTTTTTTGCGGCGCGAAGCCGATCCGGATTGTCCCGGGGCGCGGCGCGGAATACCCTGGAGAGCGCGAAAGAGCGGAACTTTTCTCACCATGCGCGCATTTGCCGACGAGATGAGCGAGACGCAGCAACGGATCAAGTGGCGGGCTCGAGATCGGGTTTGGGAATTCCCTGGAAAGACGCTGGTCATGGGGATCCTGAACGTCACTCCCGATTCCTTTGCGGACGGCGGGCGCTACGCGACCCAGGAGGCCGCAATCCGGCGCGCCGAGGAGATGATCGAGGAAGGGGCGGACATCATCGACCTGGGCGGGGAATCCACCCGGCCGAACTCCGCGCCGGTTTCGGAAGAGGAAGAATTGCGCCGGGTCATGCCGGTCCTGGAGCGGATCGTCGGACTGGGCGCGCCGATTTCGATCGACACCCGCAAGCCCGCCGTGGCGCGGCGGGCGCTCGAGGCGGGCGCGGCGATCGTGAACGACGTGGGAGCCAACCGCGAAGACGAGGCGATGTGGGAGGCCGTGGCCGAGCATGGCGCGGGCTATATCTGCATGCACATGAAGGGCGACCCGCAGACGATGCAGAAAAACCCTCGCTACGAAGACGTCGTGGCGGAAGTGAGCCGGTTTTTCGAAGAGCGGATGGAGAAGCTGGCCGCGGCCGGGGTGGGGCCTGAACAGACGGCGCTGGATGTGGGCGTGGGTTTCGGCAAGACGCCGCGGCACAATTTCCAATTGCTCGCCGCCCAAAACCACTTTATTAAGAGGCATAATCGACCGTTGGTCGTGGGGGCTTCCCGCAAGTCGTTCCTGGGATGGCTCCTGAACGCTCCGGTGGAAGAGCGACTGGCGGGCTCTTTGGCCTGCGTCTGCTGGGCCGTGTGGAGCGGGAGCCGCATCGTGCGCGTCCACGATGTCCAAGCCACATGCCACGCAGCGCGGGTGATCGAAGCCTTGATGCGGGAGCAAAGGCGGTGAGTTGGTTCGCGGAAAACTGGCGCGCCCTGTTCGAGATCCTCATCCTCTGGGTGGCGATCTACCAGATCGGCATGTTCGTCCGCGGAACCCGCGGGGGCGCGGTGGTCACCGGCTTCCTTTTTCTCCTTCTGGGGTTGAGCGTTCTGACGATCGCCCTGGACCTGCGGGTGCTGCGGCTCCTGCTCCAGAACTTCTTCGCCTTCATCGCGGTGGCGGTGATCGTGATCTTTCAGCCGGAGCTGCGGCGGATGCTGGCCGAGCTGGGTCGATTCCGTTTCTGGACCAACACGCGCGAGGAGCGGCAGAACATCGAGGTGGTGGTCGAGGCGGCCGAGCGGATGGCCGACGTCCGCATCGGGATGCTGACGGCCATCGAGCAGTCCATTCCCCTTCGGGACGTGGTGGAGACCGGCGTGTTGGTGGATTGCCAGGCCACGCCGGAGATGCTCGAGGCCATCTTCTTTCCCAACAACGCGATTCACGACGGGGGCGTGATTATTTCAGGAGACCGCATCATGTACGCCGCCTGCATCTTTCCGCTGACTCAGCGTCAGGATCTCCAAAAGAGCCTGGGCACCCGCCACCGGGCGGCGATCGGCTTGAGCGAAGAAACCGACGCGGTGGTGGTGGTGGTTTCGGAGGAAACGGGCATG
>JAGHDA010000396.1 GCA_021160185.1 Verrucomicrobiota bacterium | reverse complement strand
GGAATTGATGGGCAAACTACTGCTCGCACTGCTTGCGGGCGCGGCGGCTCTGATCGCCGGCGCGGGGCGGTTCCTGGGCCGGGTGGCGGGGCGGGCGCTGATGCGGCCGCTGAGCCGCTTTGTCCGCGCCGTTTTGGACAAGGTTCTGGCGGTTTATCCCGGCGCGCTGCGGGCCGCGCTGCGCCGCCCGGCGGCGGTTTTCTTGATCGCGGCGGCGCTGGCGGCGGGCGCGGGTTTTTTGGCGGTTCGGCTGCAGACGGAGCTGTTGCCGGAGATTCACCAGGGCGAGTTCACTTTCGAGGTCAGCCTCCCTGTGGGCACGCCGATCGAACGGACGGCGGCGATCCTGACGCCGATCGAGCAGGCCATCCTCGCCGACAAGAGGGAGATTGAGCGGCTTATTGTCACCTTCGGCTACGACATCAACAACATGAAGCGCTCCGACGAGGGCGAGCACACCGCCCGTTTCAAAGTCATCCTTCGGGAGAGCTCCGATCCTCAGGGCGTGGAGGAGCGGGTTCTGGCCCGGTTGCGCCGCCTGTTTCGGGACATTCCCGACACGGAGGCCCGCGTGACCCGGCCGGTGCTTTTCAGCTCGGAAGCGCCGATCATGGTCGAGATCGAGTCGGACGACCTGGCGCTGCTTCGGCGGATGAGCCGCCAGGCGCAGGGCGTGATGGAGCGGCTGCCGGAGCTGGCCGATGTGGAGGCCGCGTTGCGTCGGGGCGCGCCGGAAATTCAGATCATTTACGATCGGGACCGGGTGGCGCTCTACGGGTTGAATCTGGCGCAGACGGCGCGGCAGGTGCGGGATTTGGTCCGCGGCTACGAGGCGACCCGGTTCAATTTGAAGGATCGGCGCGTGCCGGTGGTGGCGCGGCTGGAAGAGAGCGAGCGCGAGCGGGTGGAGGATATCGAGCGGCTCGTGGTCAATCCGGGCGCGCCGCAGCCGATTCCATTGGAGGCGATCGCCATGGTGAAGGCGGGCGAGGGACCGAGCGAGGTGCGCCGGATCGACGGGCGGCGGGTGGCGGTGATTACGGCCAACGTGGCGCCGGGGTCCTCGCTGAGCGCCGCCGCCGAGGCGATCAATCGGGCCTTTCAAAGCCGGGTTCAGTGGCCTTCCGGAGTCCGTTACACGATTTCCGGCCAGAAGGAGGAGTGGGAGGAAAGTCGGGCCAGCCTCTACGTGGCGTTGGGGCTAAGCCTCTTTCTGGTTTACGCGATTATGGCCTCTCAATTTGAGTCTTTGCTCCAGCCGCTGATCATCATGCTCACTATCCCCCTTGCGTTCATCGGAAGCGCAGCGGGCCTGTGGGCGCTGGGCGAGCAGGTTTCCATCGTGGTTTTTTTGGGCTTGATCATGTTGGCCGGGATTGTGGTCAACAACGGCATTGTGTTGATCGACTACACCAACATCCTCCGCCGCCGGGGGCTTTCGTTGGACGAGGCGGTGGTCGCGGCGGGACGGGTTCGGCTTCGGCCGATCCTCATGACGACGGCCACCACCGTCCTCGGCTTGCTGCCGATGGCGCTGGGGTTGGGCGAAGGGGCCGAGATCCGGACGCCGATGGCGTTGACGGTGATGTTCGGCCTTCTTTCCTCGACGTTGCTCACCCTCTTGGTGATTCCCACCGCCTACCACGCCCTTGCCAGGTGGTTGCAGGCCGGACCGGCGGGCGCGGAGGCGGAGACTTCCGGATAAGGCCATGGACGAGGAGCGCGCGCCGGATCGGGCCGCCGAGGCCGCTTCGAGGGTGACGGAGTTCGCCATCCGCCGGCGGGTCACCATCCTCATGATCTTGCTGACGATCCTGGTGGTGGGCTTTGTGGCCGCGACCGGCATTCCCTTGGAGATCTTCCCGCGCGGCTACACCGGCCAGCACATCACCATTTGGGCGCCGTGGCCCGACGCGCCCACGCGGGAAGTGATGGACAAGGTGGCGATTCCAATCGAGGACGAGATGAGCACCGTCCGCGGCATCGAGGAGATTCGTTCCTGGTCGCGAGTGGGCGGGTGCTCGGTCCACCTCACTTTCAAGCAAGGCGTGGACATGGATGTGGCCTACCGGGAAGTGAAGGATCGCGTCGAGCGCGCCCGGCGGGCGTTGCCGGACGATGTGGACCGCCTTTTTCTGTTTAGGGAGGACGCTTCCGGGATTCCCGTCATGGTGGTCGGTTTGATAATCGATCCGGAGTTGACCGACTACTACGACCTGATCCAGCGCGGGGTGATCCGGTCGATCGAAAGGGTCGACGGCGTGGCGCGGGTGCGGGCCGACGGGCTTCAGGAGAAGGACATCCTGATCGAGATTGATCGGGGCAAAGTGGAGGCCAACGGCCTGAACCTTTGGGCGCTGACGCAGGAGTTGCAGGGCGACAATTTCACCATGGCCTCGGGCCACGTCTTTGAAGGGGGTCGCAAGCTTCTTCTTCGGTCGGTGGCCCGGTACCGCTCGCTTGATGAGATTCGCAACCGTCGGCTCAACGCTTATGTGCGGCTCAAGGACGTGGCCGAGGTGAGCTACCGGGAGCCGGAGAAGCGCTTCCGCGCGCGGGTCAACGGCAAGCCCGCGGTGGCGATGGTGATTCTCAAAGAAGGAGAGGCAAACACAGTCAATCTTTGCCGTCGACTCCGGGCCCTGCTCAAGCGGATGGAAGGCGATCCTCGCTTCCAGGGCCTCGAAATGTTCCCGATTTTCGATCAGGGGCAGGTGGTGTGGGACTCGCTCATGCGCCTGGTCAAAGGCGGCGTGATGGGCGGATGCCTGGCGGGGATCGTCCTGTTCGTCTTTCTGCGACGGGCGCGGATGACGCTCCTCATCGCTTTGGCCATTCCTCTCTCGCTGGTGATCGCTCTGGGCGTGATGTTCTTCGCCGGGCAGACGCTCAACATCATCACGATGCTCGGCTTGTTCATCGGAGTGGGCATGTTGGTGGACAACTCGATCGTCGTGGCCGAAAACATTTACCGACTTTACGAAAGCGGAGTTCCCCGGCGAAAAGCCTGCGTCCAGGGCTCGGGCGAGATCGCCCTGGCGATCACCATGGCCACCCTGACCACGGTCGTTGTCTTCGTGCCGGCGGCGTTGGTGGAGGGGGCGGGCCGCTTCTTCCTCGTGCGTCTGGCCCTGCCGGTCACTGTGGCGCTGTTGGGTTCGCTGTTGGTGGCCGTCATGTTTGTGCCGTTGGGCGTCTACCTTATCTTGCCTCGGCGGCGCTCCGCCGATGGGGCTTTCCGCAGGTGGCATCAGCGAATGGAAGGCTTGCTGGACCGCTTGTACGGGCAGACTTTGGGGAGGCTCAACCGAGGTTACAACCTCGCCTTGCGTTTCTTCCTGCGGCGGCGGTTGGACCTGGTTCTCCTGCTTGCGGCGGCGGTCGTCGCCACCTGGGTTTACGCCTTTCGCAAGTTGGAGTTCGTTCCCCAGCAGGAGGAAGATCAGACCAACTTTCAGATTTCCATTGAGGCGTCCGAGGAATACAGCCTCGACGACATAAAGCGGTATTTCGAGAAGGTGGATCGGATTCTGGCGGCCAAGAAAGAGGCGCTCCATCTGCGCGGCTATTTCACCTTGTGTTACCCGACCGGCGGCCGGATCGAGGGATGGCTGGAAGAAAACCGTCCCCCGGAGCTCACCGCCAAAGAGGTTGGCAAAAGAGTTTTGGACGCGCTTCCGCGCAGGCCGGGGCTCAAGTTCAACTACGGCCGGGAGGTGGAGGGCAAGGACGCCAAGAACCGGAGCGTGGCCCTGGTGCGGCTTGAAGGCAACGATCCGGACATCCTTTACAAGGTGACCGAGCAGATCGAGCCGATCATTCGCAAGATCCCGGGCGTGTTGGGCGTGCGCAAGGGCGAAGAGAATCAGCCTCGGGAGTTGGGGTTGGTGATCGACCGCAGCCAGACGCGCGCGGTGGGGGCCAACCCGCGGGTTGGCCCCCACCGCGCGCGTCTGGCTGCGGTCGATCACCAACCCCAACTCCCGAG
>JAGHDA010000316.1 GCA_021160185.1 Verrucomicrobiota bacterium | reverse complement strand
GCGCTGGCGGAGAAAGGCCCGCCCGGAGTGCAAGCCGAGGCGATTCGCGCCTTGCGGATCCGCGGCGCGGAGAGAGCGGTTCCTATCCTCTTGCGCGTCGCCGCGGCGGCCACGGGAGAAACCTTTGCGGAAGCGGCGCGCGCCCTGGCCGAGTTGGGCGGCCCGGAAGACTTTCCTCGCGCGGTCGATCTGTTGAGCAGAAGGGACGCCGCCGCGGACCAGGATCAAATCGTCCTGGCGGCGATCAGGATCCTTGGGAAGTTTGAAAATCCGGACAAGGCGCTGCCGGCGGCTGAGAAGGCGGCGGCAGACCGCGATCCCGGCGTGCGCAAAGCGGCCGCGAAGCTTCTGGGGGCGATAGGAACAAAGAAAGCCCTCCGAGCGCTGAGGCCGCTTCTCGAGGATCAGGATTCTTCCGTTCGCGAGGCGGCGGCGCGCGCGCTGGCTGAGTGGCCGGACGCGGCCGCAATTCCCGAACTTCTTCGTCTGGCGAGGGAGGGCTCGAGCCAGGCGCAAAAGAAGCCCGCCTTGCGCGGCCTGGCCCGGTTGGCCGGCGAGGCGGCGGCAAAAGATCCCGGGACGGCGACGGCTGCTTTGGAGCGGGCGCTTCGATTGGACCCGGCCCCGGCGGAGAAAAAAGCCTTGCTTGCCGCTCTCGCCAAAGTGGACAGCCCGAGGGCGCTGGAGCTTGCCCTTGATTGCGTGAAGGATCCTTCTGTGGAGCTGGAAGCCGCCGCCGCGGTGATGGCCATCGCCCGGAAGGTTCAGGCCAAAGCTCCCCAAAAAGCCGCCGCCGCGGTGCGCCGACTTGCCGAGACAGCCTCGAATCCCGCGGCGCGGCAGATGGCCGAAGAAGAGCCGTCGCTTCTGCGCGGGTGGGTGAACATCGCCCCCTCCGGCAAGGCCGACAGCCCTGACGGTTTGGAGAAAGACGGCGGGGCCGACGGCGATCAGGCCGCTATCGACGGGGATCTTTCCACCTACTGGGACGAAGCCGACGGAGCGAAACTTTACAGATTGCGCGTCGTTTTGCCGCGAATTGAAACGATTGCGGGCATTGGGATCGTGGGCTATCGACACCACGACTACGCCCCGCGCGATTTCGAGATTCTCTGCGGCGGCAGGACGGTCAAGCGCGTGGTTGGGGCGGCCTATCGGGACAACCGCCTGACGATTCCGTTTGAAGCGCCGGAGCGTTGCCGAGAGGTCGAGTTGCGCATCACCGGCTATTACGGGAAGTCGCCGGCCGTCCGGGAGCTGGAGATTTACAAGCCGCTCGGCGGCTCAAGCCGCTGAAGCGCGCCGCCCCGTTTCTCGGGCGGAATGAAAAGCCGCGCGCGGCGAGGGAATTTTGCGCTGCGCGCGGCTATCTCAAACCTCCCGAGAGTTTGCCGTCTGCCGTGAGGCCGGAGCCTACAGCCGGGAAATCAGCAGCTCACGCTGGAAAATCAACTCTTTGGGCAGTTGGGGATAGAGTCGGAGGAAGAGCTCCTCCTGCGAAACAATTTCCCTCTGCCATTCCTTGGGATCGATTTCGAACAGGAGCTCGAAATCTTCCCTTCGGAAGTTGTCGAGTTCCTCCAGGTCAAAGTCCTCATCCCTAGGCACCCAGCCCAAGGGAGTTTCGCGAGCCCCGGCGCGTCCGCGGCATCGGCCGATGATCCACTGAAGCACGCGCATGTTTTCTCCGAATCCGGGCCAGATGAAGTTGCCGTTCTCGTCGCGTCGGAACCAATTGACGTGGAAGATTCGCGGCGGGTGTATGAGCCGCTTGCGCATATTGAGCCAGTGTCGGAAGTAGTGGCCCATATTGTAGCCGCAAAAAGGCAGCATGGCCATTGGGTCGCGGCGGACCTGGCCTTTGCCGCCCGCGGCGGCGGCGGTCATTTCCGAGCCGATCGTGGCGCCTACAAAGACTCCGTGTTGCCAATTGAAGGCCTCGAACACCAAAGGCATCGTCTTGGCGCGGCGGCCGCCGAAGATGATCGCGCTGATGGGAACGCCCTGGGGACTGTCGGCTTCCGGAGCCAGAATCGGGTTGTTCGTCATCGGGGCGGTGAAGCGGCTGTTGGGATGGGCGGCTCTTTCTTTGGACGCAGGCGTCCATCGCTCGCCTTTCCAGTCGATCAGCTCCGGCGGCGGCTCTTCGGTCTTGCCTTCCCACCACACGTCCAAGTCGGACGTTAATGCCACGTTGGTGTAGATCGTGTTGCGGGAGATTGTCTTCATTGCATTCGGGTTGGTTTGCCAGTTGGTGCCCGGCACCACCCCGAAATAGCCCGCCTCCGGGTTGATCGCGTACAGTCGGCCGTCCTCTCCCGGCCACATCCAGGCGATGTCGTCGCCGATCGTCCAGACCTTCCATCCCTTGAAGTGATCGGGAGGACAGAGCATCGCCAGGTTGGTTTTTCCGCAGGCGCTGGGCAGAGCGGCCGCGATGTAGGACTTCTCTCCCTCCGGCGACTCCACCGCCAGCAGGAGCATATGTTCGGCCATCCACCCTTGTTTGTGGCCCAGATAAGAAGCGATTCGCAGGGCCAGGCATTTCTTGCCAAGCAGCACATTCCCCCCGTAGGCCGAGCCGACCGAGATGATCAGGTTTTCCTGGGGAAAGTGGCAGATGTAACGGCGCTCCGGGTTCACATCCAACATGCAGTGAAGTCCGCGGTTGAAATCGGTTCGATCGCCCAATTCATCGAGGGCGATTTGTCCCATGCGGGTCATCATGCGCATGTTGAGAACCACGTAAATCGAATCGGTAAGCTCGAAGCCGACCATCGTAAGGGGGCTGCCCGGCGGTCCCATCAGATAGGGGATGACGTACATGGTGCGGCCTCTCATCGAGCCGCGGGCCAACCCGTAAAGGCGCCGTTTCATCTCCTCCGGGGGCGCCCAGTTGTTGGTGGGGCCGGCTTCCTCCTCGGTTTCGGTGCAGATGTAGGTGCATTGCTCCACGCGGGCCACGTCATTGGGGTTGGAGCGGTGGTAATAGCAGCCGGGGAGTTTTTTCTGGTTCAGTTTGATGAAAACGCCGGTCCGGATCCCATCTTGAAGAATTGCTTCTTTTTCCTCTTCGGAGCCGTCGCACCACCAGATGCGATCCGGCTGGCACAGCTTGGCCATTTCTTCGACCCATGCCGTGACCGCCCCGTTCGTTACGTTGCACTCGCCCAGTTTTTGCATAGTTTTCGCCTGTCGCTTGCTTAGCGCCTCCCTTCTTGGAACGGACGACTTTCTCCAGCGCCTCTTTTTCCTCTTCCCTCGCGAAGGGAATGCTTCCTTCCCCTCCTGCGCCGGGGCACTAAGGTATTCCTGCTTCTTGATGATTCAAGCGTTTCTGATCCCTCGCCAAGGCGCGCTGATTCCCTAGGCCTCCGCAAGCGCTTCTTCCAAGACCTGAAGGGAGCGGCGATTCTGTTCCGGCAAACCGATGGAAATCCGGATCCATTCCGGCAGTCCGTAGCCGTCCATCGGCCGCACGATGACGCCCCGCTTCTGCATGGCTTCGAACACGCGCCGGCCGTCGCCGACACGGACCAAGACAAAGTTGCCGACCGACCGCACGAAATCGATTCCCCGCTCCGCTAGCGCGTTGTGGAAGAAGGCCAGCCCCTCGCGGTTTACGCGACGGCTTTTCTCCACATGTTCCTCGTCGTCCAAGGCGGCAAGGGCCGCCGCCTGCGCCATGGCGTTGGCGTTGAAAGGCTGACGGATCTTGTTCAACCAGCCGATCAGCTCCGGACAGGCTATCCCGTAGCCCAGCCGAAGCCCGGCAAGTCCGTAGATCTTCGAAAAGGTGCGCATCAGGAGCAGATTCCGCTTTCCCTCCCGCACATAGGGAAGCAGGTCGATCGGCTCCTCCAAGTATTCATAGTATGCCTCATCGATGACCACGAGAACGTTTTCCGGAGCCTCCTCGATCAGGCGGACGATCTCCTCCTTGGGCGCCAGCGTGCCGGTGGGGTTGTTCGGGTTCGCCACGAAGACCGCCGTCGTCTTCGGGCCGATCGCTTCCAGCATGCGGGGGATGTCGTGTCCGAAGTCGCGCGCGGGGACTACGACCGGCTTGCCGCCGAACAGGAGCGTGACGATCGGGTAGATGGCAAAGCAGTATTGGGCCACGACGGTCTCCGCGCCGGGGCTGATCAGGGCGTGGCCCACGAACTCGATCAACTCGTTCGAGCCGTTGCCGAAAATCAGGTTCTCCGGTTGAAGCCCCAGTTTTTCGGCCAGGCGCCTTTTGAGATAAAAAGCGTTGCCATCCGGGTAAAAATTCGCCCGAGAGGCCGCGCTGCGCATCGCCTCGATCGCCTTCGGGGAGGGACCCAAAGGATTTTCGTTGGAGGCCGCTTTCAAAATGGAATCCGGATCCAGCCCCAGATCCCGGGCCGTTTCTTCGATGGGCCGGCCGGGTTGATAGACCGGAAGCTCTTCCAACGCGGGGTTGATCGGCAACCCCGCCTCCCTGCCGGGCCGTTCCTTTGGCATGACGCTTTCTCTTGGTTTCATGACACTTGCGCGCGCGAGCCTATTCGCCCGAAGGCGAGATGCAAGTTTTCCTTGGAGAGGCGGAAGAAAGCAGGGTCAGAGCGGTTCTTCTTTTTCGCCCGGCAGGAATTTGCCTGCTCCGGGATACAGAAGGTGGTAATCGACCGCCTGAACGCCTACGATGGCCGCCACGCCCATGATGTCGTGGGCGCTTGCGCCGCGGGAAACGTCCGCTGCCGGTCGATCCAGGCCGAGCAGAAGTTGCCCGTAAGCGTTGGCATGGGTCATCACTTGAATCACCTGGCTGCAGATGTTGCCGGAGTTCAAGTCGGGGAAGATCAACACGTTGGCCCGGCCGGCTACGCGGCTGCCGGGGGCTTTTACACGGGCAAGATCCTCGCAAAGCGCCACGTCCAGTTGCAGTTCCCCGTCGAAGTCGGCCTCGATGCCTCGCTCCAGGGCCTTCTTTCGGGCCAAGGCCGCGGCGGCTTCCACCTTCGTCGCCAGGGGATGTCGAGCGCTTCCCTTTGTGGAGAAAGAGAGCAGCGCCGCCCTCGGACGCACGTTGAGCAGATGGCGCGCCAGCTTGGCGGTCAAGACGGCGATCTCGGCGAGCTGGTCCACCGTCGGCTCCGGAATCACGCCGCAGTCGGCCAGGAAAAGGACGCCGTTTTCGCCGAAACGGGTGTTTTCCACCTCCACGATCATGCAGCT
>JAGHDA010000283.1 GCA_021160185.1 Verrucomicrobiota bacterium | reverse complement strand
CTGCCTCGCCCAGGGCAGGAAGGCTCCTTCGCTCCGTTCCGCCGGCTCTCTTTGCCTTACTCTTCCTTGTTTGGTTTTCCCAGCCTGTTCCCCTGTCTGCGTCGCGGCAGGCACGCGACCGGGATCCTCTCCACGTATTTTTACATTTTTCCCCTTGACGGCAGCGGATCCAACAGTTATAAGCGAGGGACATAAACAAACGCTCTTCCCGGCAAAACGAGATTTTGTGCAGAATAACAAGTTCGGCATGGGAGGACAATATGAGAGTCTTCGGCATACAGTCTGACGGCCGGTTTAGCGAATATGTGCAAACACCCTTCCAGGTCGATCACGAGGAGAAAGTACTGGAAGACTGGCTCGAATCCAATCCTGACGGGATTGTCGAGGACGGACGCATCCTGATCATCGGCCGACAGGTCGTTACGAACTTTGGTGGATTTATCGACCTTCTCGGTCTCGACCGCGAAGGCAATGTCGTTGTGGTCGAGTTGAAGAGGGATAGAACACCGCGGGACACGATCGCCCAGGCCCTTGAATACGTTTCTTTTGCTGGGCAGCTTGACACCGATCAGCTTGAGGGAATTCTCAGGTCTTATCTGAACGACGAGTCCCTCAGTCTCGCTGAGCATCACCGCGAATTTTTCCAGTTGGGTCCCGAGGAAGCTGTCGCGTTCAACAAGGATCAGCGGATTGTCATTGTCGGTCAGCGTGTCACCCCGGAGATCCGCCAGACGGCCACATTCCTTGGCTCCAAGGGGCTTCGCGTGACATGTGTTGAGTTCACGTTTTTCCAAGCAAACGACGGTACTCGGCTGTTTTCCCAAGAAATCGTGGTCGGAGCGGAATCCGAGAAACCGAAACAAGTGTCTTCCGGCTCGTTGCCTGTTGTGACAGAGGATGCCTTCCTTGCCTCCGCAGACGAAAGCGGCAGAGCTGTTTTCACCCGGATTCTGGAACTGGCGAAGGATAGAGCCATGCCCATTCATTGGGGAACGAAGGGTTTCTCGCTCAATGTGAACGTTGAAGGCACACACGTTGCCGTGTGTTTCGTCTATCCGCCTGACTCCGTATACAAGCAGACGATACGGACAACCCTGCGTGGCGGGGTCGAGAAGAAGTCGGCAGTGCCGAAAAAGCAAATTCAAACTCTGTGGGAACAGGCGGAGGCAACAGGTCTCTTTGTCCCAGCGGGACGAGAGCTGAAATGCGAGATCACGCGAGCCCTCAGCGAATCTGAAATGAACAGTCTTGTCCAATGGTTCGAGTCTGTCGAAAAGACCGTAAAGAAATACGGATTGAAATAATGAGAATGCCGAACAAAGCCATGCAGACGAACGGGAATTCCGCTGCGCTCCATTCCCGCCGGTGACGGCCGCGTTGGCCAAGAGAGAGATGAAGCGACCGATTGAGAACTCATACTGGGTTGAAGAAGGCGTCCTGCTGGCGGGAGAATACCCACGAAACAAGGACGAGCAGTCCTCGCGCGACAAGGTGAACGCCCTTCTCTCCGCCGGCGTCCGTGTGTTCATCGACTTGACGGAGGCGGATGAAGGACTGTTGCCGTATTCCCACCTGATCGGCGATGCCGAACACTGCCGTTTCCCAATCCAGGATGTGTCGGCGCCGAAATCCATCGCCGCCATGAAGGAAACGCTGGATACCATTGACCTCTTCGTGCGTAAGGGGTCGCTGGTTTATGTCCACTGTTGGGGCGGCGTGGGGCGTACAGGGCTGGTGGCGGGGTGCTGGCTGGCTCGAAGACTCGGCGGGCCGCAGGCGTATCTCAAGTTGCAGGAGCTGTGGAAACAATGCCCCAAGTCCGCGTATAGAGATTCGCCGGAAACCGAAGCCCAGCGCTTGTACATCAAGAATTGGAGGGCAGGGCAATGACGATCTCTCTTGAGAGCCGAGCGCGGGGATGTCTGATTGGACTCGCCGTAGGGGATGCGGTGGGAACCACCGTCGAGTTTCAACGACCAGGGACTTTTGCGCCTGTGGAGGACATGGTGGGCGGCGGCCCGTTTGGCCTCAAAGCCGGCCAATGGACGGACGACACATCCATGGCATTATGCCTTGCCGAGAGCCTCGTGGCCTGTGACGGCTTTGACGCTCGCGACCAAATGGAGCGCTATGTCCGCTGGTGGCAGGAAGGCTACTGGAGCAGCACCGGCCGCTGTTTCGATATCGGGGGGACTGTGCAGTCGGCGCTTCGTACGTTCCTTCAAACCGGGGAGCCGTACTCTGGCTCTTCCGATCCCTACTCTGCGGGCAATGGAAGCCTGATGCGCTTGGGGCCTGTTCCCCTCTTTTTCGCACACGACCCCGCGCTGGCCGTGAAGATGAGCGGGGAAAGTTCCCGAACAACCCATGGCGCTATCACCTGCATCGATGCCTGTCGATACTTCGGAGGCCTTATCGTGGGCGCATGCCAGGGCGCCGACAAGGAGGCCCTCCTTGGGGAATTTTTCACCCCACAGCCCGGGCTCTGGGATGTTGATCCCCTTTGTGAGGAAATCGCCGAAATTGCCGGTGGGTCATTTAAGCGGCGACAACCGCCGGAGATCAAGGGGACGGGCTACGTTGTCCGGTCGCTTGAAGCGGCGTTATGGGCCTTCTACAACTCTTCGGATTTCCGGGAAGGGTGTCTGCTCGCCGTCAATCTCGGCGATGACGCGGATACCACCGCCGCAATTTACGGGCAGATTGCGGGAGCCTACTACGGCCACGAGGCCATTCCCGCGTCGTGGCGCCAGCGGCTTGCACACGTCGATAAGATTTCCGATCTGGCTTTGCGACTCATTCGACGCAGCAAGAAAAATTCCTAAAAGCAGTCCACAGCGGACGGCGCTGCGCGCCGCCGCTGAACCGGAGCGTTATACCGCGTAGTGTATGAAAGATGCAAAGGATCATCGGGTTCGTCATAATAGGGCGGCGCCGTATTGGGCGGCGGCTTTGATTGTCCTCGGGACGATGGGCGTATCAACAACATTCACAAAGTTCGGCACCTTCTGGAATGGATATGTCCTGGACATCACCGGCCCTGCCTGGAACTACATTCTTGTACGAGGGCGATTTTGTGAATATGCGGACAACGTTTGGACTCGCTTCTTTACACCCGTGAAAACTCTGGTCATTTTCGTCTTCGTGGCTTATGGAATAGAGCTGGCTCAGTTTTTTGGATTGTATGATTCAACCTATGATCCATGGGATCTCTTGGCCTATGTTTCCTTGCTGATTCCGATATTCTTCATTGATATTCAAACAAGGTGATTCTTCGTTTGGATGCTGTGTAACCAGCCGCTTCACCCGGACTGCCAAAAAGCTCACGCTTTTCGTCAGCCGGCGGGCTTTGTCGTTCGCGGGACGCGTAGCGTCCCGCGAACGGCGCCGCGGCAGGTTGTAGGCGCCGGCCACAAAGCGGCCCCGCGTCTGGGTTCGTTTCCGCCCGCCGTCTTGATCCCTCCGAAGGTTTCCTCCGCCTGCTTGCGAATCCGCCGGCTGAGCCGGTCGCCGCGCCGGGGAGAAGCGAAGGAGCCGCTTTTCTTCCTCCTCACGTTTCTCGGTTGTCAGGATCCGGCTCCTCCCTTCTCGGAAACCGGTCGGTTTTTCAGTTGCCGGGCAAGGGGAGCGCTTGGCTAGACTCGCCCCGCATGTCGCAGATGCTCAAATCCTCGGCGGCAATGGCCGGGGCTACGATGTTCAGCCGCGTTTTGGGGCTTGTGAGGGAACAGGCCTACGCCCATTTCATGGGCGACACGGCCGTGGCCTCGGCCTTCAAATTCGCCTATCAAGTGCCGAACCTCTTTCGAAGGCTTCTCGGTGAAGGGGCGCTGACTGCGGCTTTTGTTCCTATTTTCAAGCGCAAGGAGCAGACGGAAGGCGAGGAGGCAATGTGGGAGGCGGCGAACGCCACAATGTCCGGGGTGATTGTGGCGACCGCTCTCATTACCGGGCTGGTCATGGTGGGGGTGAGCGTTGTGCTCTCGCTCTCTCACGTGACGTACACGCAAGGTGGAAAGGCCGTTTTCCCTCCTTATCCGATCCCGATTCTGAATCCGGACACCCGTCTCATGCTTGAGCTGCTGCGGCTGATGTTTCCCTACCTGATGTTGGTGTGCCTGGCGGCTTTGTGCATGGGCATGCTCAACGCGCGCGGCTACTTCTTCCTTCCTGCGCTGGGGGCCACGCTGCTCAACGTGGTGATGATCGTAACGGTGTTCTTCATCGCGCCGCGTTGCGGGCAGACGCTTCGGGAGCAGATCTTCACCTTGGGGGTGGCCGTCCTTGTGGCCGGCGCGGCGCAGTTTTTGTTCCAGGTTCCTGTGTTGCGGCGGCAGGGATGGCGTTACCGTTGGGTGACCCCTTGGGGCAATCCCACGGTGCGGGAGGTGGTTCGCAAGATGATCCCCGGCACGCTGGGCGTGGCCGCCTTTCAGCTCAATGTGCTGATCATCCAGAGCGTGGCGTTTTCCGTGGACCGGACCATTGTGGCCTCTTTCGATTATGCCGTGCGGCTGATGGAATTTCCTCAGGGGGTGTTCGGGATTTCGCTGGCTACTTACATGCTTCCCACGTTGGCCGGCTTGGCGGCGGAGAAGCGCTACGACGGGTTCAAGCAGACGTTGAACGAGGGCATCGGTTTTCTCCTTTTCATGAACCTGCTGGCCGCCGCCATGCTCCTGGCCCTGGCCCAGCCGGTGGTGCGCCTCATTTTTGAGCGGGGGGCGTTCACGCCCGATTCCACCAGGCGGGCCGCGGCGGCGCTTCTTTGCCTGGCGCCGGGATTGGCGGCGTTTTCCACGGTGAATGTCCTGGCCCGGGCGTTCTACGCTTT
>JAGHDA010000056.1 GCA_021160185.1 Verrucomicrobiota bacterium | reverse complement strand
CAGACCTACGAGTACAACGGAACTGCGACGGTGGCGTATGCGGAGCTGCCTGTGGCGGCGCGGAGCGAGCCTGGGAGTGGGGAGACTCGGGGCTTCCGGATTCGGACCTGGCAGTTAGACGGAGGAGGGATGGTAAACAACATCGAATGGGCCGAATCGGTGCTGGCCGGGCTGGTGGGTCCGAACGTGGCAGACCTAACGGGGTTTGACGCCGAGGGCTGGTACGTGGAGACGGACACGATCAACTACGCCCGCGCCGAAGGGGAAACGAACGGGAACTTCGTGCCGGACCGGCAGCATCCGGGGATACCGGGGACGACGGGGAGCACGGAGAACTACGCCTCGGAAATTGTGACGTATGTGGAGTTTCCGGCGGCGGGGTTTTACGTGATGGGAGTGAACAGCGACGACGGGTTCCGAGTGAGCGTGGGAGAGGCGTTGGGGCGGCAGGCCCTGGAAGTGGTGGCGCCGGCTGCGATAGCGGGCCCGGTGCCTGCGACGCCGACGATCAACGGTGTGAACGGGGAGTTTGGCGGGCCGCTGCCGTCGCCTGCGGTGGAAGCGCCGGCGGTCTATGTGGGAACGGCGTGCGATCCTGCCGCGCTTGGGGACTTGAGCGGGAAGGTGGCGTTGATTGACCGGGGGGATTGCACGTTTGTGGAGAAGTGCGCGGCGGCGCAGGCGGCCGGCGCGGTGGGAGTGATTGTGGTGGACAACAGCGGAGGGGTTGCGCCGATCATCATGGGAGGGACGGACGAGATGATCACGATTCCTGTGGTGATGGTGACGACGGCCGCGGGGCAGGCGTTGAAGGACAACGCGGAGGGGCTGGTCGTGCGGCTTGGGGCGGACAGCAACCTGAAGCTGGGCGAGTTCAACCACGATCGCGGGGCGGCGGACACGCTGTTCACGATCAAGGTTCCGGAGGCTGGGCTGTATCCGCTGCGGTGCGTGTATGAGCAGGGCGGCGGCGGAGCGAACATCGAGTGGTTCACGGTGAAGCGGGACGGGACGAAGGCGCTGCTGAACGACGGGAGCGATCCGGACGCCTTGAAGGCGTGGGCGACGCGGACCGGCGGCGGGCCGGAGCCGACGATCGGCATCTCGATGGAAGGCGGCCAGGTGAAGATCGAGTTCACCGGGACGCTGCAGTCGGCCGATGAGGTGACCGGGCCGTGGACGGACGTGCCGGATGCGACCAGCCCGTACACCGCGGCCCCGGAGGGCGCGCGGAAGTTCTACCGCGCTAAGAAGTAATCGAATCGGCTGAAAGCTGAGCCGGAAGTTCAACGGGGCCGGAGATTTTCTCCGGCCCCGCTTTTTGGGTGGAATTCCGCCTCGCGACCCCGGCGGCTACAGGCGGCCTCAGCTTTCCCGGATGGTCGCGCGGAGCTCCCGGCGGAGGGCGTCTATTACCTTCTGGTGCGCGGCGTTGGCTTCCTCGTCGGTGAGCGTTTTTTCGGAGCTGCGGTAGATGAGGGCATAGGCCATGCTCTTGCTGCCCGCAGGGATGTTCTCGCCCCGGTAAATGTCGAACAGCTTGACCTCCTCCAGATTCCGCGGGCTGGCGCGGCGGATGGTCTTAAGGACTTCGGCGTGTGAAACGGTTTCAGGCGCCACTACCGCCACGTCTCTCCGGACAGCCGGGAACTGGGGCAGGGGGCGGAACTTGCGTTCCGTCTTGCGGCTCTTGAGTAGTCGGTCCAGGTCCAGTTCAGCCAGGAACGCGGGGTTGCGCAGGTCATAGCGTCGAGCCAGAGGGGGAAAGACCATGCCCAGCTCGCCGATGAGAATCTTGCCGCCCAGTTTGATCTCCGCCGATTCGGCGAACAGTTCCGTCGGTTTCTCACGTCGCAGGCAAGCGACGCCGCGGACGCTGAAGCGATCGAGAAACTCTTCGAGGACGCCCTTCAGGTCGTAAATGTCGAAGAGGGCCTCGCGTTGTTCTCCGCCCCAGAACAGCGGCGCGCGCCGGCCCGTCAGCGCGATGCCCACGCGCCGGGTTTCGACGGGGCCATTTTCGCCGCGGCGGAATGCCTTGCCGATCTCGAACAGAGCGATGTCGGTGTTCTTGCGGCTGATGTTGTGGCGCAAAATCTCCAGGAGACCGGGAAGCAGGCTGGGCCGGAGGACGTCCATATCCTGGCTCAGGGGACGTTCCAACGAAATCAACTCCGACTCCGGGCATGTCAGGGCCGCCGCTTCGCGGCCGATCAGGGTCTGTCCCTGGGCTTCAGTGAGGCCCAATCCTGAGAGCAGTCGCCGCGCCTCCTGAATTTGGTCGTGGACGGCGTCGTAGGGATGATCGCCGAACGCGCCGCGCGGCGGCGTGGCGGGAATGCGATCCACGCCGTGGAGCCGGCACACCTCCTCGATGAGGTCCGCCTCCCGTTTCAAATCCAGGCGATAGGAGGGAATCTCAAGCGTGACGGGCTCCGGCGGGGCGGGGGGCGCGTCGAGCGGGCGCGGTTTGCGGTCGACGATTCGCAAGCCCAGTTGGCTCAGGTAGGACTCGATTTGCGCCGGGGGCAGGGAGACGCCGAGCAGCTCGTTGACCTTCCGGTGGCGCAGAACGATCCGCCGCCGGGGTTGGGGGTTCGGGTAAGCGTCAGTAACGCCTTCGACCATTGAGCCGCCGGCGGCTTCCAGGATAAGTTGGGCGCACCGTCGGCCGGCCCAGTCCACCATTTCAATGTCCACGCCGCGTTCGAAGCGGTAGGAGGCGTCGGTGTGCAGCCCCAGCTTGCGGGCGGTGCGGCGGATTGTGGGGCCGTGGAAGCAGGCGCTTTCGATGAGGACCTCCTCGGTGGCTTCACGGATTTCGCTGTTGGCGCCGCCCATCACGCCGGCCAGGGCGACGGCTTTTTGCGGATCGGCGATCAGGAGCATTTCCTCAGTCAACTCATGCTCCTGTTCGTCGAGCGTGGTGAAGCGTTCGCCCGGCCGCGCCCGACGAACCACAATCGTCCGACGCCCGTCTTCGCCGCGGGCGATGAGCTGGAAGTCGAAGGCGTGGAGAGGCTGGCCGGTTTCGAGCATCACGTAGTTGGTGACGTCCACCACATTGT
>JAGHDA010000083.1 GCA_021160185.1 Verrucomicrobiota bacterium | reverse complement strand
TTGGTAAGGATCGCCCGAATGGTCAACCGCGCGATGCGGTTGTCCTCTTTCTCGTGAGGATTGCCCGGAGCGCCGTCGCCCTTGAAGATCGATCCGCTGGAGAAGGGCTTGATTCCGAACCAGGCGATGTCGTGTTTCTGCATGGCGGCCCACAGGCTGTTCTCCCAAGTCTTGTCGCCCAGAGTCACCACGCGGGTCGAGTTGCCTTCCTCAGCCCTTTCAATCCGGGCCCCAGTCAGCCGCGTCCGCGCCGTGTAAGGCGTGCACACCGCGTCGATGCGGTCGGAAGCTTTCTCGATCCATTTCTTGATGTGGGGCCTGTCATGGGAAGAGAAACCGACAAATCGGGCCCGGCCGGTTCGCTTGGCCCAATCCAACGCCTCAAGCATTTCTTCCATCTGATCGTCCGGGTGCATGCTGCTGCGCTCAAAGAGGGTTACCCGCCAAATATCCACATAATCCAAGCCGGCCGTCTTGAACCCGTGATCCAGCGCCGCTTTAAGCTGTTCCGTAATCCAGCCGGGCGGCTTGGGCTTGCCGGCTTTCTTGGCCTTTGCAATCTCCCGCGCCAGATGCCGCATCTCTTCCTGATACCAGGAAAAGCCCAAATACATGCGGCCCCTCCGCCCCTTCAGGGCCTTGGCGTACATGATGACTTCCTGCTTCGTGCAGGCGTCGATGTAGTTGATGCCCCGCTCGATGCAACGGGTCACCACGTCATAACGGTTTTTCTCGAATTCCTTGCTCGTCAGGTCGGCGCTGAGCCAACTGCCTCCTCGGTAGAGACCTGGAATGATCTTGTTCAATCGCTTCCAGTGACCGCCCAGGCACACCGCCGAGACCATCAAGCCGGTCTTCCCCGCCCGTCGGTACTCCATCTGCTCGTTGTAGTTGAGGATGCCCGAGGTCTGGGCATTCGTCGGATTTCCCGCGTAAACCGTGGGAATCGCAGGAAACACCGCTATCCCCGCCGCGGCGGTCGCGCCGGTCCGGATAAACTCGCGTCTTGTCCAGTTGGATTTCGTCATGGCTGCCTCCGATCCTCCTTGAAGCCTATCCAAATGGAAAAAGCTCTGCAAGCTGATCGAATCCCAAAACGCGCGGCGAGAGGGGCGCCTTCATCCCTCCCCCAACGCCGCGCGGCTTCCGGAAACGAGGAAGCTTAGAAAAAGCGCTGGCCGCAAAAGGCTCCGACGGTTAGTAATACGAGCTGATGAACCTGGACAGACCCGAATTCAAGTGGCAGGCCCTCAAGAAGATGGTGGAACGGGCGGTGCGGCAAAGCCCTATTTTGGATATCCACACTCACCTCTACGACCCGGCGATGGGGGAGTTGCTCCTGTGGGGAATCGACGAAATGCTTGTTTACCACTACCTGCTCGCTGAGGGCTTCCGGCACATCCAGATGCCCTATGAAAATTTCTGGCGTCTTCGCAAAGAGGAACAGGCCGAGCTGATTTGGAAGGAGCTTTTCATTGAGCACTCCCCCGTGTCGGAAGCGTGCCGCGGCGTGCTGACCATTCTCCACTCCCTGGGCCTGGACCCGAAAGAAAAGGACTTGCCGGCCCTCCGAAACTGGTTTCAGCAATGGGATCCGCAGGCGCACATCACCCGGTGCATGGAACTGGCCGGAGTGCACCGGATTTACATGACCAATTCGCCGTTCGACGCCGCCGAGTTGGCCTATTGGGCCAAGGGCTGGGCGCGGGACGAACGGTTCGCCGCCGCGCTGCGGCTGGACCCCTTGCTGCTCGACTGGCACAACACAGCGCCCCAACTTGCCGAGCAAGGCTACGACGTGGGCGAGGGGCTCGTGGAGAAAACGCTCCAGGAGATCCGGCGCTTCCTAAACGAGTGGACCGACATCATGGAAGCCCATTATGTGATGGTGTCCCTGCCGCCGAATTTCACCTACCCCTCCGCCAGCGATGCGGCCGCGATTCTGGAAGGGGCGGTTCTTCCCCACTGCCGGGAGCGAAACCTGCCGCTGGCCTTGATGATGGGCGTGGAACGCGCGGTGAATCCGGCCCTGCGGCTGGCAGGCGACGGCGTGGGCCGGGCGGACCTGAGCGCGCTCAAGAACCTGTGCGCCGACTTCCCCGGCAATCGCTTCCTGGCCACCGCGCTCTCGCGCGAAAACCAGCACGAGTTGTGCGTCCTGGCCCGCAAGTTCCGCAACCTTCACATCTTCGGCTGCTGGTGGTTCACCAACACGCCCAGCCTGATCGACGAGATCACGAGGATGCGCCTGGAGCTGCTGGGCTGGAGCTTCACGGCGCAGCATTCAGACGCGCGCGTGCTCGAACATATCATCTACAAGTGGCAACACACCCGGGAGACGATCGCCGCGGCGCTTGTGGACAAGTATGTGGACATGGCCGCCGCCGGCTGGGAGCCGACCTTCAAGGAGGTGCAGCGGGATGTGTGGCAGCTTTTCGGAGGCGCTTTTGAGGAGTTCCTGGGCGTGCGCACCGTTCCGGAAGCCGCGCCCGATCCGATTGACTGGCCGGAGTAAGGAGCGGCGCGACCCTTCCGCTAAAACGGCTTGGGGCCGCCCGAAAGGCGGCCCCTCCTCTCTCTGCAACCTGAAAATCCCGAACGCGCGGGCTACACCGTCATAATCTCTTCTTCCTTCTTCTTGAGGTGCTCGTCGATCTTGCCCACGAATTCGTCGGTAAGTTTTTGGACGTCTTTTTCGGCGTGCTTTTCCTCGTCCTCGGAAACCCCCGCCGACTTGGCTTCTTTCTTGAGCCGCTCGATGGCTTCCCGGCGCACATGCCGCACCGCAACCCGAGCCTCTTCAGCCATCTTCCGCACCACTTTGATGAGCTCCTGACGCCGTTCCATGGTCAGCTCGGGAAACGCGATGCGAATGATCTTGCCGTCGATCGAGGGCGTAAGCCCCAAGTTGCTCTTGAGAATGGCCTTCTCGATGGCGTGAACCAGGCTTGCGTCCCAAGGCTGGATCACCAGCAAACGCGGCTCAGGCGTGGTGATGGCCGCCACATCCCGGACGCGCATCTGCGAGCCGTAGGCGTCGACCTGCACGCCCTCGACCAACGCGGGCGACGCCTTGCCCGTGCGCACTCCGGCCAGCTCGCGCACACGAACACCTGCTCGCTCTTCTGCATCTTTTCCCTCGCCTCTTTTAGGATGCTCTTGATCGGCATAGATTGCCCTCCTCTCCGGCCTTTTCCCGGATTTATACGGAGTGCGCCAAACCTCGTCAACGTCAACCGGCCACCAAGGTGCCGACCGGCTCGCCCAAGAGGATGCGGCGGATGTTGCCCCGAACGAAGAGGTTGAACACGATGATGGACATCCGGTTTTCCATGCAAAGCGAGAAGGCCGTGGCATCCATGACCCGCAGCCGTCGATCGAGGGCTTCCTGAAACGTAAGCCGCTCGAAACGCTTGGCGTCCGGATTCTTCATGGGGTCGCTGTCGTAAACCCCGTCCACTTTGGTGCCCTTAAGGATGATCTCCGCGCCGATCTCGCTGGCTCGCAACGCCGCCGCGGTGTCGGTCGAGAAATACGGATTGCCAGTGCCGCCGGCGAAGATCACCACCCGCCCCTTTTCCAGATGGCGCATGGCGCGGCGGCGGATGAAGCTTTCCGCCACCTGAGCGGCGGCGATAGCGCTTTGCACGCGCGTCGGCGCGCCCAATTTCTCCAGCGCGTCCTGGAGGGCCAGCGCGTTGATCAACGTGGCCAGCATGCCCATGTAGTCGCCGGAGGCCCGATCGATGCCCTCCTCGCTCCCCCGCGCGCCGCGGAAGATGTTTCCCGCCCCCACCACGACGCTCACTTGGACCCCCAAGCTTCGAACCTCTTCGATCTCGGAG
>JAGHDA010000383.1 GCA_021160185.1 Verrucomicrobiota bacterium | reverse complement strand
TCCCGGAACCGTCCGAAGACAACCCGTATCGCTGGTCGCTCGGCCTCAAGTACGGCGTCCGGCCTGGCAGCGTCAGCCACAAGACCGAGCTTTTCGCTCCGGTCCTGGGCGTCATGCCGTTCGACCGACTCTCCGAGGCGATCGACTTGGTCAACAGCACCGGTTACGGGCTTACCTCCGGCCTCGAGTCACTGGATGATCGCGAGATCGATTTTTGGAAGGAGCGCATTCGCGCCGGCAACCTGTATGTCAACCGTCCTACGACCGGGGCGATCGTGTTGCGCCAGCCGTTCGGCGGGATGGGCAAGTCCGCCTTCGGCATGGGCATCAAAGCCGGCGGGCCCAACTATGTGGCGCAGCTCATGGACTTCGAGGATGCGGCGCCGCCGCCAGCGGCGCCCCAAGCGCCGGAGGACCCATTGCTGGCCGATCTCTACCGGCAGATCGAGCAGCGCGTCAACCACCCGCCCGCCGATGACGACGCGCCGGTCGAGGTCTGGCGCGCGTTGTTGGGAGTCATCACCGGTTATGAGCGGCGGTTCAAAGAGGAGTTCGACAGGCTGCACGATCATTTCCTGCTTCTAGGCGAAGACAACTTCCGACTCTACCGGCCGCTATCGGATGTGCGCATCCGCGTGCATCCCGAGGACAGCGCGTTCGAGCTGTTCGCGCGCGTCATTGCCGCGCGCACGGCGGGCGGGCGCGCCATTGTAAGCGTTCCCCCGAAGCGCAAGGTCCCCGGCCTGAAAACGCTCGAAGCCATGACCGAATCCTGGGGCGCCTCAATCGAGTTCGTGCAGGAAAGCGACCAGCGCCTGGCGGAGGCCATGCATGAGCGCCTGGTCGATCGGGTCCGCTATGCCGCCCGATCCCGCGTGCCGCGCGTCATCTGGGAAGCCTCCGCCGCCACCGGCATCTACGTGGCGGCGCATCCGGTCCTGCGCGAAGGCCGCTGGGAGTTGCTCGCTTACCTGCAGGAGCAAAGCCTTTCGCATGATTACCACCGCTATGGCAACCTGGGCGCGCGGGCGGGCGAACAACGCAGCGAACCATCATAAGCGGCCCCGCTCTGCGGCCGCGTCCTGGTCGGTCGTTGAAAAACGACGGATCTTCAGCCTAAAGACAGCCGCCGCGGCAAGGGGCGGGAAACCGGCCGCCTCGTTCCCCAAAGCCCCGATCCGTCTCCTCGCCTCGGCAGCCACAGGAAAGCCCGCTTTTTTGCGCTTGGTCCGCGGCGCTTTCTCCGGCTTAATACCGGCTACGCTGCGGCAACCGCATAAACACAGCCATGCAACCGTTTCATCCAACCATCGGGAAATTCCGCCTCGACTCCCAGATGGGAGTCCTGGCCTGGGACGCTGGGATGCGCGCGTTGACCGGCTTGCCGACCGAGCGAGCGATCGGCCGGAAAATCGAAGAGCTGTTCAGCCAGGCTGAAGCCGAAACAATCCGCCAATGCGCCGTTGAAGTCCTTCGCAGCGGACGCCCTTTCTGGAGGGAGTTTCCTTCAGGCTCCAGCAAGCCGGAAGAAACAAGCCCCGCTCCCCCGCCGGAAAAAGTCTGGCTCCTCCACGCCGAGCCTCCGATTCGAGAGAACGCCAAGGCGGAAATCCCCATGGCGCTCTGGGACATGAGCCGGCAATGGGCCGCCGAGAAGCGCCTGACCGAAGGATTCGAACGCGCCTCCCACCCTGAACGTCTCAACCGCGCGGCCGCGCTGGCGCAGCTTCAGGGGCCGCTTAGCTCCGCCGGATGGCAAACTCTTGTGACAGCGTTGGGCGATCCGGATTGGCAAGTGCGCCGGCAAGCGGTGGAAGGCATCCTCCGCCGGCTCACCGAAGACGCCGTGCCCCGCCTGATTCGCGCCGTGAAAGAGCGCCGCCAGGAGGTTGCCGTTCTCAACAGCCTCCTTTCCGTCTTGATTCTCACCAACCTGGACATCGTCGAGACGCTCGTTCCGCTCCTTTCCGATCCGGACCCGGATGTCCGCATCTACACCGCGCTCACGCTGGGCCTTCATGGGGACCGGCGAGCCGCTCCCGCGCTGGTTCGAGCGCTGGACGATCCGGATCCAAACGTCCAGTACCACGCCATCGAAGGGCTGGGGCGGCTCCGGGCTCCGGAGGCGATCGAGCGGCTCGTGGAAATCGCCTGCAGCGGCGACTTCTTCCTCGGCTTCCCCGCCCTGGACGCCCTCCGGAAGATCGGCGATCCCTCCGCGGCCCCGCGCTTGCTGCCTCTCCTCCGGGACGAATTGCTCCGACGCCCCGCGATCGACGCTCTGGGCGAACTGGGCGACGAACGGGTCGCCGAGCCGTTGATTGAACAGTTGGAAGAAGAAGACGCTCCCGCCGAAGCAGTCGCCACAGCTTTAGTCCGGCTCGCCTTTCGGCTGGAACCCGCCCGCGCCTTCACTGAGCCGCGGATGGAAGAAAAAGTTCGAACCCGCCTCACGGAGCGAGGCCGGCGGCGGCTCATCGAAGCGCTGGGGCGAGCCAAAGAAGAGCAACTCTCGGCCCTCATCCGCATGCTCGGATGGACCAGGCAACCGGACGCGCTCCGGGCTCTGCTCGGAATGCTCCACCGGCCCCAAGCCCGAGACCTGGTCGTCGAAATCCTCTCTCAGGAAGGCAAGCCCGTTCTCTCGGACATTCTCGCCGCTCTGGACAGCGAGGAACCGGAAATCGTGGAAGCCATCGTCCGAATCCTCGGAGAGTTGGGCGCGCCCGAGGCGGTGCGGCCGCTGGTCGATCTGCTCGAGCGGGAACCCGAGTTGGCCCCCGAGATCGCCGGAGCTTTAGGAAAAATCAGCGACCCTGCCGCTGAAGAGCCGCTGCTGAAGCTTGCCGGGAGCGAGGAGCCCGTCGCCCGCCGGGCGGCGGTGATTGCTCTATCCGGCCTTCAAGCGGCTGACCTGCCCGAACGGCTCCTCAAGGAGCTCTTCCCCTCCGCCAATCCACGCGCCAGACAATCCGCCGCCGAACTGGCCGCGCTCCTGGAGCTGGAGGCGTGTCGCGAGGCGATTCTCCGGCAGGGACGCGACGCCGACGTCCCGGCCCGATGCGCTGCGATCGAAGCGCTTCCCATGGTTCGGGTCTCCCCCGAGCAAGCCCTGCCTCTTTTGAAAAAAGCCGCCGAAGACCGCGACCCCAACGTTCGGAAATCGGCCG
>JAGHDA010000059.1 GCA_021160185.1 Verrucomicrobiota bacterium | reverse complement strand
CGCAAGCTCCGCGGCGGCTTCCTGAATTTCCCGCTCCGCCCGTTCCGCCTCCTCGCGGCGGCCGGCCTCCTCTTTTTCAAGCGCGGCGGCCTCGGCGCGGAGTTTCTCCCGGCGCGAATCCAAGGAGGCGATCTGCCTCTCGAGAGTTCGAATCCGGTTGCGCGTCTCCGCGGAGCGGCCCGCGGTGTCGAACAAGACTTCGTGAAGCCGTTCAAGCTCTTTTTCCAAGCCCTCCGCGGAGGCGTCCAGTTCGGCCGCGGCGGCTTCCTTTTGTTCAAGCTCCTCTTCCGCAGCCCGAAGGGCGGCGGCTTGCTCCGCAACTTCCGTTTCCAGACGTCGGATTTCTTCAAGCGCCTCGCGCCGCCGCGCCAAGGCGCGATCGCGCTCCTCGGCGGCGGCCTCGGCTTGCTCGGCCAACTCCCGGATGCGCCGTCGGCCGGTTTCGATCTGATACTTCGCTTGGCGGATCTGGGCTTCGAGCTCCACGCCGCGGCGCTGAACTTCGCTCCGCCGCTCCTGAAGCGCGGCAGCCTGCTCCCGAGCGGCTTTGCCTTTGGTTTCCGCTTCGGCCAAGGCGTTTTCGGCCTCTTGCCGATCGGCCCGGAGGCGGTCAAGCTCGGCCTGCGCGGCGGCAAGCTTTGCGGAAAGCTCCTCCCACTGGCGGCGGGCAAGGCGGGTTTCAATCAACTCCAGCTGCTCAGCATACCTGCGGTAGCGGCGGGCTTTGGCGGCCTGGCGTTGAAGGGAACCGATGCGCCGCTTGACTTCGCCGATAAGATCCGCCACCCGCGTCAGGTTCTGTTCGGTCTGCTCCAGCTTGCGAAGCGCCTCTTTCTTTTGGGCTTTGAACCGGGTGATCCCCGCGGCTTCCTCGAACACCACGCGCCTCTCCTCCGGACGACTGGAAAGGATCTGCGTGATGTTGCCCTGGGCCATGATGCTGTAAGCCGCCCGCCCCATCCCGGTTCCGGCGAACAAATGCTGGATGTCCCGCAACCGGCAGGGGGTTCGGTTCAAAAAATACTCCCCCGCTCCGTCGCGATAGACGCGCCGGGAGACGGTGATCTCGCTGAAATCGAGAGAAACCCCGGCGCTTTTGAGTCGGTCCGGCTCGACGCCCTCGATTGTGAGGGACACCTCGGCCATCGCAAGAGGCTTGCGGCTCTCGGTCCCGTTGAAGATCACGTCCGCCATCGCCGAGCCGCGAAGCGCTCGGGCGGATTGCTCGCCCAACACCCACCGGATCGCGTCGGCAATGTTGGACTTGCCGCACCCGTTCGGCCCGACGATCGCCGTGACGCCGGGCTGGAACTCCAGCGACGTCTTGTCGGCGAACGATTTGAAGCCGACCAAGGTGAGGCGTTTCAAGCGCATTCCGAGTTCTGGCTATAGCCGGATTGTCCCGGTTGTAAAGGGGAAAATTGGAGGCAACACAAGATGCTGTGGGGCGAGACTTAGGCCGGCACAACTTCTCGTGGTCAATCCGCCGCCAAGCTGGCCCCTTCGGCTCCGGGGCGCTGGGGTCCTGTGCGCAAAAAAACACACCTCGAAAACAGCTTTTCAAGGCGGCTGCGATGTTGACAAAGCCCTTCCAGGCCGGATAATCAGGCCGAAAGAGCAAGTTCGAGAAAACCCAGCAAGGTGACAACTTATGACTCCAAGAAACATGCGCTCGAAAACGCAAAAGGCGAGGCGATCCGCGTTCACTTTGATTGAGCTGCTGGTTGTCATCGCGATCATCGGCATCCTGGCCGGCATGCTCCTCCCCGCGTTGGCGAGGGCCAAGAATAAGGCCAAGCAGATTTCCTGCATGAACAACCTCAGACAATTAGGCTTGGCGATGCTCATGTACACGCAGGACTACCGCGACACCTTCCCGGGGTGCGCCTCCAAGGGAGCGTACGTGGCTATGCGGGAGGACTGGATCTTCTGGAACCTGACGCCTCGGCCCTCCAACGATCCGGAGCTGTCTCCAAGCTACTTCACCAATGTGGAGCACAGTGCGATTGCCCCTTACATCGGTCAATTCACCACCAATCTGTTCCGGTGCCCTGGAGATCGCGACGCGCTGGAGCGGGAACGGGATTGGCGGGCGCGGCCGGGCTCTCAGAACCCATACCTTTACAGTTACACCTTCGTGAGCGTGGTGGGCGGCGGCAAAAACCACGGGATGTCCTCCATCTACGCGCCGGGGCAGCCTCCGCTTCATTTCAAGACCACTTGGATAGTCAGCCCTTCGGAAAAAATTATGCTCGTCGAGGAAAACGGAGATCGCCGTCACAATTCATCCGTCCTTGATGACGGGCGCTTTTGCCCGCCGGGCAACAAGCTCTCCGGCCGCCACGGAATCCCTCGGGGCAGGACGGTCACTCAACAGGAGTTTCTTGACCGAGGCAAGGGGAACGTCGTCTTCGGCGACCAGCACGTCGAGGCGGTCACGCCGCGCTTTGGCACGGAGCGCGAGCATTACGATCCGCTGTACTGAGCGAGGGTAAATTCGGGTTTCGAAAGCGCGTCGGCAAGAGGCCGGCGCGCTTTTTTGCGCCCGCTCTCTCGCTCCACAAAAAAATCGCAACTAAACCGGCCGCTCAGACGTCTTAGAAAGCGAGCGAACAAGCGACTTGGGGAACGCAAGACGGTTCCTTAAGACAACAAGAAAGCCAAGCTGAACCAAAGCCATGAACTCCTTTCCATCCGGAACACGGTCGCGCTTCACGCAGATTGTCATCGTGGGCTGCGGAAAGCGCGCCGGGATGATCGCCAGAGTGGCAGCGAAAACGGCGTGCCGGGTCGCTGTGCTTGTCGGCGAGCAATGGGAGAATCGGGAAGGAGATCCGGGGCGTTTCCCTAAGGATGCTGAGTTGATTTTCGGATCTCCTCAACGCCTTCTCACCCAGCTTCCCACGGATGAAGAGACCCTCATCATTGCAGCCACAGGGGAACTGGAGAAAGACAAAGCAGTTCTTGCCGCATGCCTGCACCGGCGCTCGGCCGGCTTGCTGATCGCTCAGCCTCCGGAGCGGCGGGAAGAGATCCTCGATGAATTCTGCGCCACCGGACGGCTCAAACCTTGGGAAAAGCACAAGATCCAGGCCCTGCCTTTTTCGGGAAACGGCCCTAAAAACACCGGACAAATCGCGGCGGCGATCCTCTCTCTCCTGCTAAGCCGACTCCAAGCGGCGTGAGCGCAGGACGGGCAAATCCGCCTCGCCAGGCAAGCCGCCCCGAGGGCTCAGTGATCAAAAGCGCTTTCGGGCGGCGCTTCCGCTCCGCAGTAAAGGCAAACCGGCCTGCCGTGACGTATCAGGGTGCGGCCGCAATGGGGGCATTTGCGCGGCGCGCCGGGGCGGACGCGGCCGTCCAGCCTGCCGTCAGCCAGGTCGATTTCCTCCATTCTTCGGAGCAGCTCCTCCTCGGTGCGGCCTTGTTCGCGAAGAAAGGACCAAAGGGTCTGGACGAGGAGGAAGAGCTTCTCCACGTCGGCCCGGAGAATTTCAGTCCTGCGGAGAGCGTCCCGAGCCATAGCGGCGTCCCCGGACGCTCGGATTCCTTCCTGAATCTGCTGGAATTCCTCCTCCATGCTCCACCCTGAAAAAAGAGAATCCAATCCGTTCATAATCCGTTCCTCACTTTCTCCCAGCCGCTTCGTGGGCGATGGCGCGTCCTATTCTGATCGAAACCAGTCCAAGAGAAAAGCCGAAACGCCGAGGCGCTGCGGGAAGTTCCGGCGCAAATATTGCTTTGCTTGAAGACGCGCTGAAAGCTTAGATTTTGGTCACAGGTTGCCGCATGAAAACACTGCTCATCGCTCTTTGCGGAGCGTTATGGCAAGGGGTTGCGGG
>JAGHDA010000484.1 GCA_021160185.1 Verrucomicrobiota bacterium | reverse complement strand
GGTGAAACGACGACTTCCCCACCCAGTTTTCGGGCGCGCATGGCCGAGATGATCAAGTCTTCCCGGACCCGCCGCCGCCAGGCCTCGAAAGTCATGCCGCGGCTTTGGAGGGTGCGCACCAGCGCCACCCGGTCGCCGCCGAACTGCTTGCGGATGCGCCGTTGAACCTCCTCGTCCACCACGTAATCGGGCAGTTTGTAGCCGGCGTCCTTGAACTCCTGAAGAATGAGCTTGCGCTCGATCAGTTGCTCCAAGCCGTCGCGCTGGGCCTGGGTGATTTTTTCCCGAAGCACATCCGGCCGATCGCGGTACTGGCGGACGAGCAACTCGATCGCCGGAGCGACGTACTGCACAACGTCCTTATAGGTGATCACCGCGTCATTCACGATCACGCTCAGGCCGTTGACAAGCTGCTCCGCCGAGCGGGTCGAGGCCACGAGAATGCCCGCGAGGATCAGGTTGGCCCAAAAGGCTCGCATGTCGCCCGCACGATAAGAAGCCCCTCCCCGACGGTCAAGCCGCGGAAGGGCAAGCGCCGGACTCTTTTCGCCGTTCTACTTCCGCCTCAACCGGTAGAACGCTGTCTTGCCTGCGGGGGCCACTTGCACGCGCCATTGCCCCTCTTCATAGATCGGGGAAACGCCTTGAAGCGGCTGCCACGCGTCGGAGTCGATGGCCTCCGTCCACTCGATCTGCCAACTATCGGCCGGGGCGCTCCAGGAAAGCCGCGCAGCGCCGTCGGGCAGGAGGGCGATTTGTAAGCTCGGCGATTCCGTTTCCGGAACCCCGGCCGCCACGCAGGAAACAAGGGGAACCGCCTCCGCAGTTTCGTAAATCTCAGGAATCGGCGCGCCGCTCAGCGGACTCAGGAGCCACTCCTCGCCCACGCTGTAAGTGAAGAGGGTCGGGTTTGAGCCGAACGGCCCGGCGGGCGGGCCGATCCGCAGGCGCATCGGCGGCAGAGTCGACGTTCCCCCTTCGGAAATCTCCTGCCTGATCACGAACGCCGCCGGCGAAATTGCCTCCGGAAACAGGTCGGAGAAGACGGGAACCGGCGCGGCCGCCCGCCAAACGGCCAAGACCGGACGCGCTGTCAGATCGGCGGGCGCATAAGCGCTGAGGCCCGAATCGCCCAGCGGGACCCAACCTTCGCCGTCGGGAGCGAAACGAAGCACGTTCATCCCTTCCGGCGGCGGGGCGTCGGTAACCAGGCAATTCCTCCGCCCCCAGCTTTCCTGGCCGAGGAGGAAGAAGGAGCCGTCGGAGAGAGCTGTGGCCGCGGCGGGCCGCGCCGAAAGCCCCGCAGCGAGAAGCTCGGCGCGGTCGCCGTCCAACCGCCAGACCCTGGCGAGGCCGCCGCCGGTGTATTGGGAAGGGGTGACCTGCACAGCCAGCACGCCGGCGGAAGCGGCGACCAGAGCCGTGAAATCGTTGCCCTCGCGCGCGTCCGTGCCGGGAATGCGCTCCCAAGCGCCCGCCATTCGGCGCCAGACCGCCCCGTTCACGCCCACGGCGTAGACATTCTCCGCGTCGCCGCAGATGGCGCGAACAGCTTCAGGCTGAGAGAGGCTCTCCGTTCGCCAGTCTGCCCCGTCGAAGCGCAGGATTGCCGGAGCGGCGGTGGCTGCGTAGATCTCTTTGTCCGAACGTCCCCAAAAGGCGGTGAGTCGCGGGACATCAGCGTAAGGGATGTCCGGATTGGCCTCAAACTGATCCCGAAGCAATGTCCATTGCTCCCGGTCCTCGCTCTTGAGAATGCGCGTGTCCTCGCAGGCGTAGAGGACGCCCGAGGGCGATTCCCAAAAGGCAAACGCTTGTGTCGGCGGCCGCACGAGACCGTCCGCAGGCACGGGAATCCACGCCTTTCCATTCCACCAGTCCAACTCGGGAGGGGTAGAGAATTGGTTCTCCCACGCAACAAGGATGTCGCGCGGCCCCCGGGCGTATGCCCCGATGATTCGAGCCCGGTAAGTGTCCATGCCCTCGGGAAGCTTGGGGAACCGGTAGGCTCCTTCCGGACTGACGATGTAAAGGGGCCATCCTTCGGCAATATAGGCGGAACTTCCGTAAACCAGAGCGGCTCTCTCCTCGCCTAACGGAACCGCGCCATGGATTTCGCACTGAATCTTCTGCCCGCCGCCCGCAGTGAGGGGCGAAAACCGCCCGCCTTGCCCGTCGGGGACAAACTCATGGACCACTCCCAACGCGCCGACCGCGTAAAGCCGGTCGCCGGCGGGCGTTCCGCCGTACCAGTAGCCGCGAATGCGCCCTTCATAGTCCAACGTCTCCGTCGAGCCGTTCTGGAAACGCCGGATCACGGAGGCGCCTACGATGTAGATCGCGCCGTCCGGTCCGCCCCAAATGCAATAACTAGAGCCGTCTTCGAAAAGGCTCCCGCTCGTGGTGGCGTAATGGGTCCATGTTCCGTTTTCTTCACGATGGTAAAGCCCTCCATGGTTGTCTCCGATGTACACATGCGCCAAATCCGGCGCCCAAATGGACTGGAGCAGCGTCCAGGAAAAGTTGCCCTCTTCCAGTTTCTGCTCCAACCGCCACTGGTCGCCGTCCTTGTGGACGATCTGGCCGTGGGAACCGAAGAAGAAGAGATGATCCGGGCCGACCGCGCCCACGCCCAGCAGCTCGCCCTCCAGGGCCAGGGGGATGAAAACCCAATCCCATGAGCGGCCGTCGTAATGGATGACCGAGGTGGAGCCGTAAACCGTAGCCCACACATCGTCAGGAGCGAGGGCGCAAACCCCGGTCAAGCAATAGGTTGTGCCGAGAAAATCCGGCGCGGGCATCTCAGTCCACTTTTGCCCGTCATAGTGAAGGATCAGCGCGCGGTCGGCCTCGTCCGCGGCGTAAGTGTCGCCCCCAACCGCCCAGACATCATCCGGCCCTAAACCGTGGATTCCGAAAATGGTCTTGTGCGTCGAGAGGCGGAACGCAGTCCATCTCTCGCCGTTCCATCGCAGAAGCGCGCCGCCTTCGCCGCCGACAAAAAGGTCCTCCGGGCCCGCCGCCCAAGCGGCGTAAAGGGCGTTGCCTTGGGGAAGAGGCCAGGCGAACCGCCACCCTTCCGGCAGCCCGCCCTGCGCCGCGGCGGCCCCGATCCACACCGGGGCCGCCCACCAGGCCGCCTTGAGAACTCGAACTATGCACTCCCGGAGAAAACCCGCACACGCTCTTTCCCTTATCACGCCTCGAAGATAGTCGAACCTCGCGCTTCCCGGCCAGATTGAATTTTGCTCCCGAAAACTGACTCCCAACCCTTTCGCCCGCCGCAGCCCGAGGGCCTTCCCACACAGCGCGCGCTCCCGCCCGCGGCGCAGGCTATTGCCCCAAAGCCTTCTCGATTTCCCGCTTCAGCTCCTCTTCCAGCCCCGGCATGTAGCCGACATGCACCTTCGCCACGTTGCCCTGCTTGTCGATGATCACAGTTTGCGGGATGCCTTCCACTCCGTACAGGTCTCCCGCTTTGCCGTCCGGATCCAGAGCCACGGTCACATCGAGCTTCTGTTCCTTGAGAAACTTCCGGATGGCGGCGGGTTTCTCCCCCTCGTTGACCGCATAGAGAACCGCCCCTTTGTCCTTGTAAGCCGCCACGGCGCGGATCACTTCCGGCATCGCTTTGCGGCAAGGCAGGCACCAGGTCGCCCAGAAGTCAAGGACGACCGCGTGTTTCCCTTTGTGGGCCGAGAGATCCAGCTTGCCTCCGTCCAGGAGATCCAGATTCAACGCCGGAGCAGGTCGGCCCTCAAGCCGGGACGCCTTGCTCTCCCGCTCGCCTCCCAGAAG
>JAGHDA010000347.1 GCA_021160185.1 Verrucomicrobiota bacterium | reverse complement strand
TATCCAATCCGGCGCGCGGCGGTTTTCCGCTTCCAACAGCGGTCGAGAAAGAATGAAAGAGACAAGCGGGGAAAGAACCGACATCAAGCTGGCTGAGGAGCTGGACCGAGCCATTGCCAAAGCCCGGCAGGCTCTGTTTGCCCTCCAAAGTCCGGAAGGCTATTGGTCCTTTGAGCTGCATGTTGATGTTCTTACGCTGTGCGACTACCTGCTCTACTACCACTGGCGCGGCAAGGTGGATGAGAAGAAGCAGGAGCAGGCGGTTCGCCACTTGCTCAAAGAGCGTCTTCCCGACGGAGGGTGGAACCTCTACCACGGCGGCCCGAGCGAAATCAACCTCACGGTCAAAGGCTACCTGGTTCTCAAACTGGCCGGCCATGATCCGGAAAGCCCCGAGATGCGCAAAACGCGGGAGACGATTCTGCGCCTGGGCGGGGTGGATCGGATGAACACTTACAGCAAGCTGATGCTCGCCTTGCTGGGCCTTTACCCCTGGCGCTGCCTCCCATGCATCCCTTGCGAGATGACACTTCTGCCCAACTGGTTTCCGTTCAACATTTACGAGCTTTCCTCCTGGAGCCGGAACATGGTGGCGCCGCTTTCAATCATCAACCACTTCCGGCCCATTCGCCCTCTGCCCGAGCGATTTCGAATCGACGAGCTGTATCCTGAAGGCCCTGATTCGCCCCGGCTGGGACTCCATCGGGACAAGCAATGGTTCACGACGCGCAATTTCTTTCTGACCCTGGACCGAGCGCTCAAGATCCATGAAGGGCTGCCCTTCAAGCCGCTTCGCAAAGCGGCGCTCAAGACCGCCGAAAGGTGGATCCTGGAGCGGATCGGCGAAGGCTCCGACGGCATGGGGGCGATCTTCCCGGCAATGGTCTACACCCTGATCGCGCTGGAAGCCCTCGGCTACGACGAATCCCATCCGCTCTTCGCCAAGGCGTTGAAAGACCTGCAGGACCTGGAAGTAGCCGAACCAACCGACGATTCCCTCCGGGTCCGACCCTGTTTCAGCCCCACCTGGGACACCGCCATCTCCATTCTGAGCCTTACCCAATCGGGGGCGTCCCCCAACGACCCCCGAATCGTCAAAGCCGTCGACTGGCTCCTGGACAAGGAGATCCGCCGGTTCGGGGATTGGCGCGTAAAAAATCCCTATCCGGAGGCAAGCGGCTGGGCGTTCGAATTCAACAACGAGTTTTATCCCGATGTGGACGACACCGCGATGGTGCTGTTGGCGCTCCACTCGGCTCGCGCCTCCGACTCGAAGCGACACCGGGAAACCATCGAGCGCGCCACGCGTTGGACGCTTAGCTTCCAGTGTAAGAATGGCGGCTTCGCCGCGTTTGACAAAGACGTGACCAAACCATGGCTGGAAAAAATCCCGTTTGCCGACCACAACGCCATTTTGGATCCGCCCTCAAACTGCATTTCCGGACGAATCCTTGAGTGGCTGGGCCGCGCCGGGTTCGACCGCGATCACCCGGCTGTGAAAAGGACTGTGGAGTTCCTCCGCGCCGAGCAGGACGAGGACGGCTCCTGGTTCGGCCGGTGGGGGGTCAACTACATCTATGGCACGTGGCAGGCCCTCCGAGGGCTCAGGGCGGTCGGGATCCCCCCCGAGGAGCCATGGATGCGCAAGGCCGTGGATTGGCTCAAGTCCCGCCAGAACCCCGACGGCGGTTGGGGCGAGACCGCCGTTTCTTATGAAGATCCCCGGCTCAAAGCCAAAGGCCCAAGCGGCCCCTCCCAAACCGCATGGGCCTTGCTCGGGATCATGGCTTGCGAAGAAGGCGATCGCGAGAGCCTCCGCCGGGGGATCGACTATTTGCTCCGCACCCAAGCGCCCGACGGCGCATGGCCGGAGACAACCACCAACGGCGCCGGCTTCCCCAAAGTCTACTACCTGCGGTACGACGTCTACCGCTACACATGGCCCCTTCTGGCCTTGGCGGAGTACCGCAAGCGCCTTGCGAGGGCGGAGGCCGCTCCCCAAAAGGCGGCGGAAAAAGGACTGGCGGCAGCTCCTGCGGCGTAAGAGGTTTTTGCCGAACGCGCTTCTTCCGGCGAGCGGTCCCGAAGTGTTCTCGTTTCGGTTTGGGAGGCAGGCTTCCTTTGGCTCAGAGCTCGCCCTTGAGCAAGGCGAGAGTAAAGTCCCTGTTGAGTCGAGAGATGACTTCCAGCTTGATCTCCTTGGGACAGGCTTCCTCGCACGCGCCGTAGGCCCGGCACGCTCCGAAGCCTTCTTCCTCCATTTGCTCAGCCATCGCCGCGGCGCGAGAAAAGCGCTCGGGCTGTCCCTGGGGAAGCAACCCCAAATGGGACGCCTTAGCGCCAACGAAGAGCATCGCGCTCGCGTTGGGGCAGGCGGCCGCGCACGCGCCGCATCCAATGCACTGGGCGGCCTCCATGGCCAAATCCGCCGTCCGTTTCGGGATCGGGATGGTGTTGGCGTCCGGCGCGGATCCGGCTCGAACCGAGATGAACCCGCCGCGGAGAATGATCCGGTCCAAGGCGGAGCGGTCCACAATGAGGTCTTTGATCACAGGAAAGGCTTTGGCGCGGAAAGGCTCGAGAGTGATCGTCTCCCCATCGCGGAATTTGCGCATGTAGATCTGGCATGTGGCCGAGCCTTTGCCCGGTCCGTGCGGTTGGCCGTTGATGGTTATGCCGCAGGTTCCGCAGATGCCCTCCCGGCAATCATGCGCAAAGGCGATCGGCTCCTTGCCCTGGCGGATCAGCTCCTCGTTGACCGCGTCGAGCATTTCCAGAAACGACATGTTCGGATTCAGCTCCGGCGTTTCGTAAGTTTCGAACCGGCCGGGCTTGTTAGGACCCTCTTGACGCCAAACTTTCAGTCTCACTTTCATAAGCCGAAATAGGCCGAGCGGCGTCCCGGCGTCGCGTCCTCCGCGCTTCTTGCGACGAATCATTTGTAGTTTCGCGCCGCCATCTTCACGAACTCGTACCGGAGCGGCTCCTCGTGCCGCGCCGGCGTCTTGCCGTCTTCTTGGAATTCCCACACCGCCACATGGGCGAATTTTTCATCGTTGCGGAGGCCCTCCCCCTCCGCTTGGTATTCCTCTCGAAAGTGACAGCCGCAGGACTCCTCGCGGGTCAGCGCGTCGCGGGCGATTAATTCCCCCAACTCCAGGAAATCGGCCACGCGAGCGGCGTCTTCGAGCGACTGGTTGAGCGACTCTTCGTCGCCGGGCACGCGCGCGTCTTGCCAGAATTCTTCCCGCAGCGCCGCCACCGCCTGAAGGGCCTTTTCCAGGCCGGACCGGTTGCGGGACATGCCGCAGTGCTCCCAGAGGATCTTGCCCAACCGGGCGTGGAAGTCTCTGACAGTCCGGCGGCCCTGGATGGAAAGAAGTTTGCGAAGGCGGTTGCGGACCTGTTCCTCCGCTTCGGCGAACTCGGGAGCGTCTGTGGGAGGACGCGAGTCATGAGGAATGTCGGCCAGGTAGCCTGCGATGGTGGATGGCAGAATGAAATAACCGTCGGCCAGTCCCTGCATCAGCGCCGAAGCGCCCAGACGGTTGGCTCCGTGGTCGGAGAAATTCGCTTCGCCCAGCACGAACAGGCCGGGGATGGTGGACATAAGATCGTAATCGACCCACAACCCGCCTATGGTGTAGTGGACCGCCGGGTAGATTCGCATCGGCGTCTCGTAAGCGTTCTCGCCGGTGATCTCCCGATACATATCGAAGAGGTTTCCGTAGCGGTCCTTGATGGTTTGGACGCCAAGCCGCCGAATGGCGTCCGAAAAATCCAGGTACACGCCAAGGCCGTTAGGGCCCACCCCGCGGCCATCGTCGCAAACTCGCTTGGCCGCGCGGCTGGCTAAGTCGCGCGGAGTCAAGTTGCCGTAAGCGGGGTAGATGCGTTCCAGATAGTAATCCCGCTCTTCTTCGGGGATCTCATTGGGCGGCCGTTTGTCCCCCGGCTTCTTGGGAACCCAGATGCGCCCGTCGTTCCGGAGAGACTCGGACATTAACGTCAGCTTCGACTGGTAATCGCCCAAAGGCGGGATGCAGGTTGGGTGAATCTGAACGAACGAAGGGTTGGCGAAGCCCGCTCCTCGGCGATAGGCGCGCCAGATGGCCGTGGCGTTCGATGCCCGCCCCGAAGTGGAAAGGTAGTACACATTGCTGTAACCGCCGGTGGCGAGAATGACAGCGTCCGCCGCATCCCGGCGGATCTCGCCGGTGATAAGGTTGCGCGCCACGACGCCGCGGGCGCGGCCGTCGATGACAACCAGATCCAACACCTCGTGGTTCGGAAGAAGTTTCACGTTGCCGCGGGCGACCTCCTTCATGAGCGAGGAGTACGCCGCCAGAAGCAATTGCTGGCCCGTCTGGCCCCGGGTGTAAAATGTGCGCGAGACCAACGCCCCGCCGAAGGAGCGGTTGGCCAAGAGACCGCCGTACTCGCGGGCGAACGGCACGCCCAGCGCCACGCAGTGATCGATGATCTTCATGCTCACCTCCGCCAGGCGGTAGACGTTCGCTTCCCGGGAACGGAAATCGCCGCCTTTGACGGTGTCATAAAACAGGCGCCAAACGCTGTCCCCGTCGCCCTGGTAATTCTTAGCCGCGTTGATTCCGCCCTGGGCGGCGATCGAGTGCGCCCGCCGAGGCGAATCGTGGTAGCAGAAGGCCTTGACTTGATAGCCCTGCTCGGAGAGCGCGGCCGCGGCGGAAGCCCCGGCAAGCCCCGCGCCCGCCACGATGATCTCGTAACGGCGCTTGTTGGCCGGGGATATCAGGCGGCCATCGCGAATCCGCCTCTCCCACTTCTGCTCCAGCGGTCCAGGGGGAACTTTCGAATCCAGTTTCATCGACTCTGATCGATTACTTGACCCATCCTGAAATGACCGCTGCCGGCACGGCGGCGTAACCTAAAAACAGCAGCCAGCTAAACCACACCGCATACCGATCCAAACGGCCTCGCCAATTCCGGTCCCGAACGCCCAGGGATTGAAACATGGCGCTGAGGCCGTGGCTTAGGTGAAAGCACAAAAGCCCCACTCCGGCTAGATAAATGAGGACTGCGACCGGCTGATGGAAGCCCAGCGCCACCATCCGGTACACGTCAGCCCGCTCTTCGCCCCAGGGCAGGGCTTCCTTTAAGGCGTGGAAATCCTGCCCCGCAAAATTCACAGCCGGCGCGCGGACGGTGAAATGGAGCAGGTGGTAAATCACAAACGCTGCAATTGCCAGCCCGGTGTACATCATTGTCCGGGCGGCAAGGGTGGTTCCCGGCGGGACGGGATTGCCCTCATACCCCACCGGCCTGGCCCGCTTGTTCTCCAATGCCAGGCTGACGGCGGACCAAATGTGGAGGCAAAGGCACAGGAGCAGGAAAATCCGCGCCGGCCAAAGCAGCTCGAGGTTGGAATGAAGGAAATGGGCGTAGCGATTAATCGACTCGCTCCCCACAAAAAGCTGGAGATTGCCCAGCATGTGGAGCAGCAGGAACAGCGTCAGCGCCAGGCCGGTCACTGCCATGATCACCTTGCGTCCGATGGCGGAGAAAGCGTATCGAACAATCGGCGTTGCGCGCCGCGCCTGCATTGTGACTGGTTGGCCTTTCATAACCCCACGCTTCCAACCCAGACGGCCGCAAGATAGGCAGCCGACGCCTTTAGTAAGGTTTGGGCTCTTTATACGCAAGCCTAATTTTGATTGCCACAAAAAAACACACCGACCGGGACTCGAGAAAAGGTTTTTTCGGAAAAGCGCGCCCCGCCGGGTCAGACGCGGCGAATATATTTGCGGCTCTCCCAAATCGCGCCCAGAGAGAGGAGAATCCGCCTGTCCGCCAGCAGCTTGCCCGCTTTCAGCAGCCTGCCCGAGCGAAGCGCCTTCCAGAAGTCGGAGAGGCGAACCGCCATGAACTGGAGGACGCTTGGATCCCGATAACAGTCGATCATGCAGCGGGTGCAGCCGTCGCGGATAAGCTTGGACTCGTCGAACTCGTAGATGCTGCACATCGGGGTTTCCCAGTAGTGGCACCGGTAAAGGTCAAGGTTCCAATCCAGGTAGAAGTATTTGTAACCGCCGAGGCAGCCGAAACGCTCCGGCTCCTTGCGCAGATGCCGTTGCATGTCGGCAAGGGAAGCGGTTGGATTGACGATCGGGAAGCGGGAGCGTTTCTTGAGGCGCTTGATGCGCTCGAATTCCTCGATCAACTCCTCGTCGGTGTACTGGATCAGCTCGGAGTCGCTGCAGCTTAGGTAGGAGGAGCCGAGGCTGTTGAGGGGGTAGCTGAAAGTCAGGCTGTCGAAGCCGAGAGACTCGACAAAGGCAAGGAGCCGGTCGTAATCGCGCACCAGCTTGCTGATGGTGACGCTGGCGGTGCACTGGATGCCGCGGGAAGCGAAGAAGGCGTTCGCGCGTCGAATCTTTTCGCAGACGCCGGGCAGCCCGCGATGGGCCTCGTGGACTTTCGGATCGTGCGTGTCAATGGACATGATCACGCTGCTCAGGCCCGCGTCGGCCAAAGCGCTGACATTGGTTTCGGTCCAAAGCGATCCGTTGGTGCACACCATCGGTTTGATCCCCCGCTCGGCCGCGTAGGCGACCATTTCCCTCAGATCCTTGTGCGCCAACGGCTCCCCGCCCACAAAGAGGAGGTAGCCGATGTGGTTGGCAGCGGCGATGTCCACCACGTCTTGGGCCTGCCGGAGCGTGACGCTTTTGCGTTGCTTGGGATCAAAGCGATCCACGGCAAAGCTGCAGAAATCGCATCGGGCGTTGCAAATGTTGGTGATGGCAAACTGCAGATAGCCCGGGCCGCCGCGCTCGAGGATTTCAGCCGCGGGGGAAAGCCGCTTGGCGCTTTTTGACCCTGAAGAACGCGACAACCCCGCCAGAGCGGGCTTTGACAACGTGGTGGAAGCGGCGCTGCGTTCGTTCATCCTGATCCTGTTTCTTCCGCGGCCATTGTGCGCCCGCCGGGGCCAGAGGGCAAATCGTCGTTTCAAATCCGCTCTGGAGCCTTTCCCGAGACGCGCTCCTTGCCTCGGCGACCGCCTTCAAAATTGGGGAATTTGTGGTAACGGAGCGAGGTCGCAGCGTGTTACTGTGAGACGGTGAATCGGCGCGGGGGCGTCGGGGATTTATGAGCGCGCGCGAGCGGCGGAAAGCAGATTTATGAGGTTGAAGAAATCGGCGTTGAGCAGGGCGGCCTGGACCGCGCCGGGGCGATGCGGGGGCGCGGCGGCGTTTGCGCTTTGTCTTGCGCTTTGGGCGAGCGCGGGCTGCGCTCCTTCCCAGCTGCCAAACAAGGACGACTCCTCGAAAAAGAAGGATCCCAACGAGGCCGCGACGCCCGTGGAGGCGGTTCCGCTCAAACGGGGCAAGATCGAGGCCGCGATCCGTTCTTCGGCGAACCTGGAGGCTGAGATTGAAGTGAGCGTCTTTGCTCGCACGGCGAACCGGGTGAAGCAGCTCCTGGTCGAGGAGGGGGATCAGGTGGAGAAAGATCAGCTTCTCTTGAAGCTGGAAGATTACGAACAGCGGATTCAGGCCGAGCAAGCGGACGCGCGGCTGGAGAAGATCCGCCGCAATTTCGAGCGGACCAAAGCGCTGTACGAGCAGCAGCTTGTCAGCGAACAGGTGTACGCGGACTCGCAGTCCGAATTGCGCCAGGCCGAGCTGGCTGCGAAGCAGGCGCGCCTGCACCTGGACTATACAGAGATTCGCTCGCCGATCTCGGGGACGGTGGCGCGGCGCTATGTGAGCGTGGGCGACTTTGTGAATACGGGCATGCGGCTGTTCGACCTCGTGGATTTCAATTCTCTGGCGGCTCCGGTGTATGTGCCGGACAAGTATCTTTCGGAGCTGGCCGTAAACCAGAAGGCGCGGGTTCGGCCCACCGCTTTGCCGGGGCAGGAGTTTCTCGGGTACGTGAAGCGCATCGCGCCGGTTGTGGAGGCCCGGAGCGGCACGGTCAAGGTGACCGTCGGTTTCCACGAACCGGGGCCTTTGCGGCCTGGGATGTACGCGGATGTGGAGATTGTCACCAAGGTGCTGACCAACGCCCTCTTAATTCCCAAGCGGGCGCTGATTTACGACCAGGATCAGATCTTCGTGTTTCGCGTGAAGAAGGATCTTACGGCGGAACGCGTGCTGGTGCGGCCCCTGATTACGGATCGAGACAATGTCGCGCCGGAGCCGGGGGCGTTTCATGAGGGCGATCTGGTGGTGGTCGCCGGCCAGAGCAGCCTGAAGGACGGGGCGAAAGTCCGCTTTCTCAACGCCGAGGAGGGGGCGGATTCGGCCGAGGCCGGCGCGGCTGAGATTGGCTCTTCAACCAACGCGGTTTCCTCCACAAACGCGGTTTCCTCCACAAACGCGCCTTCCTCAACCGAGGCTTCCTCTTCCTCCGTCTCTTCCGATCCGGCCGGCCAGGGGCCATGAACAAGCGCGCTTCCCAAGCCAGAGGCTTTGTTGTCGACCGGCCCGTGGCGGTGCTGATGGTGTTCGCGGCCGCCGTGGTCTTCGGCTTCTTTTCCTTCCGACGGCTGCCGGTGACCCTGATGCCGGAGCTGAACTATCCGACCATCACCATCCGCACCGAATATCCCGGGGCTGCGCCGGAGGAGGTGGAGAACGAGGTCAGCCGCCCGATCGAAGAGGCGGTGGGCGTGGTCGGCGGGCTCAAGCGGCTCAGCAGCATAAGCCGCGCGGGGGTGAGCGATGTGGTGATGGAGTTTCTCTGGGGCACGGACATGAACGAGGCGATCCAGGAAACGCTCGAGAAGCTGGACCTGGTTTTTCTGCCTCGCGAAGCCGAACGGCCCATGATCCTGCGGTTTGATCCGACCGAGGATCCCATCATGGAGCTGAGCCTTTCGGGCAAGGGACTGCGGTTTCAGGGGGAGGCCGGGCTTCGGCGGCTTCGGCGGCTGGCCGATTTGCAGGTCAAGCGGGCGTTGGAGCCGATTCCCGGCGTGGCCGCCGCCCGCGTCCGGGGCGGCTTGGAGGAAGAGTTTCATGTGCTTCTGGACGAGGAGGCGCTTACGCGGCTGGGGCTGCCCGTTTCGGCCGTCACCGCCCGCCTTGGCCAGGAAAACATCAATCTGGCCGGCGGCACGCTCCAGGAGGGCCGGGCCGAGTACATGATCCGCACGATCAATGAGTTCAAGTCGTTGGACGATATTCGCAACACGGTGGTGGCTCAGCGGGAAGGGCGGGTGATCCGCGTGCGCGACATCGCCCGGGTGGTTCGCGCCCAGAAGGATCGGGAGATGATCACCCGCACCGACGGCCGGGAGAGCGTGATGATCGACGTCTACAAGGAGGCGGACGCCAACATCGTGGCGGTGGCCAAGGCGGTGACCCGCGCGGTGGGCGAGATCGCCGACGCGCCTGGCAAGAAGCGGGGCGAGGGGATTGCCCAGCGCCTGTACGATCAGGAAGGCGCGGCGCTTCGGGTGGTGGCGGATCGTTCCCGCTTCATCGAGGGCAGCATCCGCGATCTGCGGCAGACGGCCCTTTACGGCGGCTTGCTGGCCGTCCTTGTGCTCTATCTCTTCCTGGCCGATTTCCGCACCACCGCCATCATCGGCGTGAGCATTCCGCTCTCGCTCGTCATCGCGTTCGCCCCGCTCAACCTTTTGGGCAAGACCCTGAACATCATGTCCCTGGGCGGGCTCGCCTTGGGCGTGGGGATGTTGGTGGACAACTCGATCGTCGTGCTCGAATCCATTTTCCGATGCCGCGAGGAGGGCGACGATCTGCGCTCGGCGGCTTTGCGGGGGACGCGCGAGGTGCGGGGCGCGGTGACCGCCTCGACGCTGACGACCGTGGCGGTCTTTTTCCCCTTGGTTTTCGTGCAAGGCATCGCCGGGCAGGCGTTTGGCGACCTGGCGACCAGCGTGGTCACCTCGCTTCTCGCTTCGTTGTTGGTGGCGGTGTTGTTCATCCCGATGCTTGCC
>JAGHDA010000369.1 GCA_021160185.1 Verrucomicrobiota bacterium | reverse complement strand
GAAGAAGGCGGTTCCGTGCCCTTCTTGTAAGCCCAGATCGAGCCGGCGGGGACAAGGATCTCGGCCGCGCCGCTCCAAGCGCCGAGCGCCGCGCCGCAAAGGATCAATCCGAGAAGAGCCGGAACGCCGCCGCTTGGTTTCCGTCCGGCGCGGAAACGACATCCACTTTTTCGCATCGCTGTGCAGAGCATGAAGCCTCTTTTCCCGAGCAGCAAGTCATAGACCAGCCGGCGGGAGACGACAAAGAAAATCACAAAAACGCCGTCTCTCACGCGCTGCGGGGAAAGGCAAGAAATTGGTGCCAGGGGAGGGATTTGAACCCCCGACCAAGGGCTTATGAGTCCCCTGCTCTACCGCTGAGCTACCCTGGCGTTCGCCCGCTCCGAAGCGGAGCGTCGGCAGCTAGATATACTCATTTCCGGCTCCGCCTCAAGCGGTTTTTCTTGGGCCCGGCCGCCCGGCGAAGGTGAATTTCAACGCCGCGGCCGCAGAATCACGGCTTTTTTGTCCGTCCCGTCCACCTCGACGCTTCGGGTTTCCACGGCCTGATCGTGCTTGAGGGCGTTGTGGACCACCCAGCGGTCGAAGGCGTTCATCGGCTCCAGCTCGATGATGTCCCCCCAGCGGCGGACTTTTTCGGCGGCGGCCTTGGCCCTGGCGATAAGGGCCTCCCGGATTCGAGAGCGGTAGCCGCCCACATCCAGCGTCACCCGCGGGTGGTCCTCGTCCTGGGTATGAACCATCTTGTTGATGAGATATTGAAACTCGGAAAGGGTCTTGCCCTGGCGTCCGATCAGACGGCCCGGATCGTCCGTCTCGATCTGGAGCATATACATCTCTTCCACCGATTGCTCGGTCACTGTGGCTTCAAAACCGAGCCGTTTCAGGAATTCCGCGGTGATTGCTTTGGGATCGACGGCCATGGCTCAGGGATTGGTATGGGAACTTTTCCCGACGCTTGCTCAAGACCTGCGGCCGCGCTTGGGGCGAGAGCGCTTCGGTTTGCCGGCCAACGGGCAGGCCGCCGGAACCGGGGTCTTCGTCCCGCCCTCTTCGTTGGTCCGGGTCAGCTTCATCTGCAAAATGGTTAGCAGGTTTTGGACTGTCCAGTAAAGCGCCAACCCAGAGGGGAAGTTGTAGAGGATCAGGATGAAAATCAGCGGCATGTACTGCATCAGCTTTTGCTGCACCGGGTCCACCCCGGGCGAAGCCGGCGTCATGCGCGCCTGCCAGAACTGCGTGGCCCCCATAATCAGAGGCAGCGGATTGATCGGAAAACCCGCAAGCGTGGCGACGGTGTCAGGTCGGGAAAGGTCGCTCACCCACAGAAAGCGCGCCCCGCGCAGCTCGATGGCGCTCTGGAGCATCTGGTAAAAGCCGATGAACACGGGGATCTGAATGAGGATGGGCAAGCAGCCGCCCAGAGGGCTGACCCGATGCTCCTTCATGAACTCCATGAGCTTGCGGTTCATCTTCTGGGGGTCGTCCTTGTACTTCTCCTGGATGGCCTTCATCTGCGGCTGAAGCGCCTGCATCCGCTTCATCGAGCGCGTGCTGGCTTGGGTCAAAGGCCAGAAGATCGCCTTGATGATGACCGTGATGAGAACAATCGTCAGCCCGTAGGGAATCCCCAAGCTGTGAAGGCCGTTCATGGAAAGAAGCAACGCGCGCCCGAACCACCCGAAGATGGAGGTGAAATTCATGGCCCGCTCCTGCTCCTTGTCCAGCTTGGCAAGGGTGTTGTAGTGCTTCGGACCGGCAAACAGCTCGATCTTGTACTCGACCGCCTGGCCCGGCTGGAGGGCAAGCGCCGGGTGCAACAGCGAGGTCATATAGGCAAAAGGCGGGACGCCGCCGTTGACCGTCTCGCTCGGGACCGGATACCGCCGGGCGGCCACATGGGGAGCGGGCTTCTCCTCGGCGGCGATCATCACGAAAAAGCGCGTCTGCACCGCGGCCCACACCACGTTGCTCACGCCGGGGCTGACAAACTCGCTCCGCGGCGCGCCTGGGATGCAGCCCAGGGTGCGGTTGGCAAACCAACCGTCGCTGACGAACCGGGCCTTCTTGCCGTCGAACCACTGCATCCCCACAAAGCGCATGTCCCGCTTGTCGCCCGGAGGCATCGCAGTGCCGACCACGATTTCCTGGATGGGAAGAGGCATGACCCGGTCCGAGGCGTTTTCCACCCGGATCGTCATGTCCACCACATGGTTCTCGCGCGGCTCGAACGTCTTGACCACCCGCAGCCCGTTGGTAAGGGCCGCCTCGGCCGTCACGCGGTTCGTCCCTTCCCGCCGCAGGACGTAGGGGATCAGCGGCGGCAGCGCCTTCCCCGCAAACACCGCGCCGGCGGGCAGAAGGGCGCCGCGGTTGAGCGTGGCATAGTTGGTCGCCCCCGCGCCTTTGTGCGTCGCCGCCACGTCCTCCGGGTACTTCTTCAGGCGCGCCTCCTTCAAGCCGCCGCCCCGGGAGGTGAACAGGTAAAAGTCCTCGGGCAAGTCCAGCTCGAGCAGCTTCTCCGGCGCTTCGGACGGGGCCGCCTCGGTGAACGGCAGCGGCGACTGCGCGGCGGAGATTCCCGGAGGGACCGCCGGAGCGTTGGTCGCCGCCAGGACGTTGGTCGCGCTCAAGGAAGGAGGCGCGTTGGTCCCCGCGCCCTCAACAAGAGTCGTCTCGGGAACCGGCTTGGGCGGATAAATCCTGTTCACCAACGAGGGGGTGAGAAACAGGAGAATGACGCAAACAACCAGAACGATGACAGATGTGCGATCCATGAACTCAAGCGGAACGGTCAGCTTTCACGGCAGAGGACGGGGACGTTCTCCCCGAAACGGTCCGGGGCCGCCTTCTCGGCGGCGGGTCATAGCCGCATCCTCCCCACGGATGGCAGCGGCAAAGCCGGCGCAACGCCAGCCAGGAACCCCGCGCAAGGCCCCAGCTCTGCAAGACCTCGATCGCATACGCCGAGCAGGTCGGGGAGAACCGACACCGCGCCGCCGGGCCGAACAACGCGACCTTCAGCGGCGAGAGGATCCGCCGGTAAAAGCGGATCAGCGCGATCAGCGCGGTCAGGATCCATACAAGCGGATTCACAACTCCTCCT
>JAGHDA010000178.1 GCA_021160185.1 Verrucomicrobiota bacterium | reverse complement strand
TCCTGCGCCTGCGCCGTGGCGGGCGAGCCGATGGGGCGAGCCGACCTGGACGGCGACAACAAACCAGCCGAGTTCGAAGGTTGCCTCGAATGCGGGTTAAGCCCAAAGTGTCCAAAGCGTGAAAATGAGCAATTTGCGTAGAGCGCGTTTTTTCAACCCGGCGTTGTGGCTTGCGGCGGCGTGCCTTTTGCCGGCGCTCCGCGCGCAGGTCGCCGTCGAGGTCGCCTTTGACAAGGACCAGTACCTGCCGGCGGAGGACATCATCCTCGCGGTGAAAATCACCAATTTCTCCGGCCGCACCCTCCATCTGGGCAAGGATCCTTCCTGGTTGGATCTGTTTGTGGAGCGGACCGACGGCAAATACGTTCGTCAGATTGCCGAGCCGCCGGTGGTTTACCCGTTTGATCTGCCTTCTTCTTCCCGGGCCACGCGCCGACTCAACATCGCCCCTAACTTCGACATGCGCGAGCCGGGCCAGTACAAGCTCACAGCCACGGTGCGGATCCCCGAGCTTCAGATCGAGGTAAGCGGCAAACCGGGCTCCTTTACCGTGATCAACGGTTCCCCGATTTGGGAGCAGCCTTTCGGATTTACGCCCCCGGGCAAGAGCGGCGGCCAGCCTGAAATTCGCCGCTACGCCCTGATTCAGACCACCCAAGGCCGCCGGATGCGGCTCTATGTTCGCGTCTCCGGGCCTTACGGCATCCGAATCTATCGGGTTTTTCCGATAGGGATTGTTCTCACCTTCAGTCGACCCGAGGCCCAAATCGACCGAGCCGGCAACCTTCATGTGCTGTGGCAGACGGCCGCCAAGGATTTCACCTACGTGGTAGTCGATCCGAACGGGAAGCTGAAGGCTCGTCAGACCTATCGCTACGCCTTTACGCGCCCGCGGCTTCAGCCCGGCAAGGACGGAACGGTTCGGGTGGCGGGCGGAGCGCGAATCCGCACTCGGGGCGATTATCCGCCGGAGAAGCCCTCTTCGAGCGAGAAGCCGGACGCCGCCGCGCCGCGGCCGCCTGAGCCGACGAAGGGGCAGCCGCTCCCCCCCAATCCCGCTTCTGGAAGCCAGGAAGCGCCCTCCGGAGAGTGAGGCCGCCGCGGTTGTTCAATCGCGCTTGACGCCTCGCCCGGCGCGCGCGCTTTTCTTGGCCGAGGATTGCGCCGCAGCCGCCGCCAGCAAAGAAGAGGCCAGGCGGCGGGCCTCGGCGGTGCGACCGCCCAGCATGCGGGCCAGCTCCTCCACGCGGGCTTCGGGGGAAAGCGGGCGGACTTCGGTGAACGTGCGCCCGTCCCGCACCTGTTTTTCGACCAGATAATGGGCCTGAGCCGCGGCCGCCACGGGAGCCAGGTGGGTGATGCAGAAGACCTGCCGCCGCCTTGCCACGCGCCGCATTTTCTCCCCCACCGCGCGCGCGGTTTCGCCGCCCACGTTGGCGTCCACTTCGTCGAAGACAAGGACCGGGATGCGGTCTTCCTGGGCGAGGGCGGTTTTGATCGCCAGCATCGCCCGGGCCATTTCCCCGGAGGAGGCGATGGCCCGCAAGGGGCGCGGCGGCTCGCCCGGGTTGGGGCTGAACAGGAACTCAGCCGCGTCTCGGCCCGATGGGCCCGCCTGGGCCGTCATGTCAAGACGAATCTGGAATCGGGATTGGACAAAACCCAGTTCGGCCAGGTGCCCCCGGATTTGCCGCTCCAGGCGGGGCAGGAGCCGCCGGCGCTTTTCAGAAAGCGCCTCGGCGATCCGGTCGATTTCTCCCTGGATTTCCCCGATCGCTTTGTCGATCCGCGCCAGCTCTTCTCCTCGCGATTCGAGCCGGGCCAGCCGCTCGCGGGCTTCCTTGCCGAAACGGAGCACCTCCTCGACGGTGGCTCCATATTTGCGCTTGAGGCTCTGAATCAGACTCCGCCGCTCTTCCAGGGCGGCGAGCCGCTCCGGGTCCAGTTCAATGGCTTCGGCGTAGTCGCGCAACTCGTTGAGAAGCTCCCGCGCAAGCGTCGAGACTTGGTCGTGAAGCTGGATGATGGGGCCCGCTTCCGGATCCAGCCGCTCCAATTCGCGGAGGGCGCGGCCTGCTTCGGCCAGGCGCGCGGCGGCGGCGGCTTCCTCCTCGTCCAACGCGTTCAAGGCTTCCCGCGTCAGCTCGAGCAATCGGGAGGCGTTGGCCGCCCGTCGGTACTCCGCTTCAAGGCTTTCTTCCTCTTCGGGCTGAAGGCGGGCGTCCTCGATTTCCCGGGTCTGATGGCGCAGCAAGTCCAGTTGCTGGGCGAAGGTTCGCTCGTCGCCTTCCAGCTCCCGGCGCTGAGCCTCCAGCTCGCGGCGGCGGCGGAAGAGGTCGCGAAGCGCCTCCAGTTCGGCCTCGTGTTTTCCGTAGGCGTCGATTACCGCCAATTGTTGCTGGGGCCGGAGCAGCGACTGGTGCTCATGCGGCCCGTGGATGTCCACCAGCCAGTTGCCTATCTCGGCCAGAACGCTCAGAGGCACGGGGACGCCGTTCACGAACTGGCGGTTGGCTCCCCCGAGGGAGAAGGCGCGTTTAAGGATCAGGCGGCCTTCCTCGCATGGATCGACTCCTTTTTCGTCCAACAACCGGCCGAAGTCCGCCGGCAAGGCGCGCACGTCGAAGATCGCTTCCACCGCGCACGAGTCGGCCCCGCTGCGGATCAACCCCCGGTCCGCCCGCTGGCCCAGAAGCAGGTTGAGCGCCCCGAGGACGATGGACTTGCCCGCGCCGGTCTCCCCGGTAAGCGTCACCAGGCCGGGCGGGAATTCCAGGGTCAATTCTTCCACCACAGCCAGGTTCCGGATGCGCAGCCACGTCAGCATGGTTTTTTACCTTTCCGCTTGCTTCCCTGATTGGCGGCGCGAAGGGGCGGCGGATCAAGAAAATTTGGACGCCCCCGACTGCGGACGCTATCCTGAACGGCGGATTGAGGTCAGGGATTCAAAGCTCAATGGCGCTGCGATTTATCATTCTGGGTTCTGGAACTTCCCAAGGCGTGCCGGTGATCGCCCGGGATTATCCTCCCGAGTTTCTTCGCAATCCCAAGAATCATCGCACGCGACCTTCGCTTTACGTCGAGACGTCCCGCGTAAGCCTGGCGGTGGACACTACGCCCGAATTCCGCATCCAGATGCTTCGGGAGAACATCCGGCGGCTGGACGCGGTGCTGGTGACCCATGCCCACGCCGACCACATTATGGGCATGGACGATTGCCGACGGTTTTGCGATGTCCGCGGCGGGCCCCTGCCGGTCTACGCCGCCCCTGGCGCTATGGCCGTCCTGCGCCGCGTTTTCGCTTACGCCTTCGAGTCGGAGACGGTCGTCCCCGGCTATTTCCACCCCGAGCCGCGCGTGGTGGAAGGGCCGTTCAAGCTGGGCGATCTGCGCGTCACGCCCCTGGCGCTTCCTCACGGCCGCTTCGGTTCCACCGGATACCTCTTTTCCCAGAACGGCCGGAAACTGCTGGCCTACCTCACCGACGCCAAAGCAGTCCCCGAAGCGGCGGTTGAGGCCCTCCGCGGCGTCGAAGCGGCTATTCTGGACGCCCTCCGGCCCGAACCGCACCCGACCCATATGTGTCTGGCCGAGGCCCTGGATGCGGCTCGCCGAATCGGGGCGCGTCGAACCATCCTGACTCACTTGACCGACCGCTACGACCACGACGCGGACCAGGCTCGTCTGCCCGAAGGAGTGTTTTTGGCCTACGACGGGATGCGAGGGGAAGTCGGCGCGGAGGCCTCGGAGGCGGCGGCGGACGCAGAGGAAGCCGAAGCTCCAGGAGGACGCTATGCGGCGTTTTAGGCGGTTTGCGCGCTTTGTGTCGGCGGCTTTGGGCCTCGCTTCGACGGTCGCAGCCCAGCTCGCCGGAAGCGCCCCCGCCTCAGCCCGGCGCGGCGCGGACGTTGTGGTTGTCTACAACAGCAACCAGCCGGCTTCTCGCGCCTTGGGCCTCTATTACGCCAAGAACCGGGGCGTGCCCCCGGCGCAGGTGATCGGCTTGCCTTTGCCCGCCAAGGAAACGGTTTCCCGCGAAGAGTTCGAAAAGCTCCTGGACCGGCCTCTTCTGGACGCCTTGGAAAGGAAGGGCCTGGCGCGTTTCGAGTCGGTGATCGTTCCGGCCCGCGAGGGCAGGCCCGGCCGCGTGGCGCGGGTGATGCGTCAGGCGCGCATGCGGTACATTGTCCTTTGCCGCGGGGTTCCGCTGCGAATCGCGCCGCGGCCGCGCGAAAAGTCCGCTTCCAAAGATTCCCGCTCGGTTGCGGCGGGGCGGGACGAAGCGGCTGTGGACAGCGAGCTGGCGTGCCTGCCCTTGCGCTTGGCGGGGCTTCAGATTCAAGGTCCTGCGCGGAACCCTGCCTTCGGCCTTACCAACCGGTTGTTGTTGGGGCCGGGCAGCGGGGTGTTCCTTGTGGCCCGGCTGGACGGCCCCGGCGAGTCGGTCGCGCGCGGGCTTGTGGACGGAGCCCTCTTGGCGGAGCGGCGCGGGCTGTGGGGCAGGGGATACTTCGATCTGCGTCGAATCAAGTCAAAGGCTTACAAGAAGGGAGACGACTGGATCGAGGAGGCTTTTCGCGCGGCCGTCCGGCGCGGTTTCGAGTGCGTCAAGGACGTCGGACCGAAGACCTTCCCGGCTGAGACGCCCGCGCCTTATCCGGCCCTTTACGCCGGCTGGTATGCGCGGCACGCGAACGGTCCCTGGGCGCGTCCGGGGGTTCGGTTTGTTCCAGGCGCCGTGGCCTACCATATTCACTCCTTCAGCGCTTCAACCCTTCGCAGCGAATCCGCCGGCTGGGCCGGGCCGCTGGTTGCCAAGGGGGCGGCGGCTACGATTGGCTATGTTTACGAACCCTACCTGGGGGGCACTGCGGATGTGGGCAGGTTTTTCCGCGGCCTTTTGGAGGAGGGACTGACCTTCGGCGAAGCCGCCTACACGGCGCTTCCCTCCATTTCGTGGCAGGCGACGGTGGTGGGCGATCCGCTTTACCGGCCGTTTCCGCGCGGAGCCGGGCCGGAAAGCGCGCCGACCCTGGACGCCGAAGGAATGGCCTGGCGGTTTGTTATGCGGGCAAACCTTCGGCTTCGGGAAGGAGCCAAGCCCGCGGCCGTGGCGGCGTGGCTCCGGA
>JAGHDA010000035.1 GCA_021160185.1 Verrucomicrobiota bacterium | reverse complement strand
AGGCGCACGGCCCGATCCACGCGCCGCCAATAGGCCGCGTTGAAGCGCGTGAAGTCGTACGCATGGGGCTTGCCCTCCCAAGCGGGCAGCGGGTTGACCTGGCCCGGCCGCGTCCGAAACGCCCGATCCTTGGAAGGCTCCCAATTACGGCGCGCGGCCGGGCCAGGTCAACCCGCTGCCCGCTTGGGGGGGCAAGCCCCATGCGTACGACTTTACGCGCTTCAACGCGGCCTATTGGCGGCGCGTGGATCGGGCCGTGCGCCTGATGCGCCGGTTCGGGATTGTGGCGACCTGCATTTTCACCATTGAGAAGCAGAACCTTCCGAAGGAATACGGGCGGCTCACCGAGCATGAATATCGTTTGTATCGCTACGCGATAGCCCGGTTGGCGGCGTTCGATAACGTATGGTGGGACCTGGGGAACGAGCACAATGAATATCGCGACAAGGCGTGGGGGGACATTATGGGCGGGTTCGTGAAGGCGGCCGATCCGTATGATCGATTGGCTTCGGCTCACGGCTACGCCGATTTTTGGTATGCCGATTCGAAGTGGGCGGACTTCATCATCACGCAGCAATACGGCGATGAGCAGGCCGTTCATGATTGGGCGCGCCGATACGCCGCCGCGCAGAAGCCGTATGTGAATGAGGAGTACGGCTACGAGGGGAACGCGAACAAGCCCGGCCACGGCCAGAACGCGGATTGGGTTCGGCGCTGCCACTGGAGCGTCGCCATGGCCGGGGGCTACGCCACCTATGGAGATTGGAGCGGCGGCGTGAGCTATTTCTACATGGGCGAGCCCGGCCCCGGCAAAGCCGCTCCCCAGTTGGGACGCTTGCGGGCGTTTTTCGAAGGGCTTCCCTTCGCCGAAATGGAGGTTTGCGATGAGCGCGCGCGCGCTGGGTTTTGCCTGGCCCGGCCGCCGAAAAGGTGGGTCTTCTACTTTCCCCGAGGCGGCGAGAGCGAGTTGGACCTGACCAAGGCTCGGGGCCTGCGCTTGAAGGCGCGCTGGTTTGATCCGCGCACAGGCCGGCGACGCTCCGGACCGGCTCTGCGGCCGGGTCGGGTCAAAGTCCGGACGCCCACGGCGGACGACTGGGCGTTGACGGTGGAAGCGGAGGACGATTGAACCCGGCGCGCTCCGGCGGTTTTCAGCGGCGCTTCGGGCGCGGAGCTCCTTCGAGAGCGAGGGAAGGCGCGCGTTTCTGTGAGAGCTTGGCGCGGCGGGGAGGCGAGGGGCTTCCTGCGCGGGGAGCCCTTGACAGAGGGGGCTCCTTGGGAATTCAATCCTTGCCATGAGCACGTTTTGTCGAAAGGCCCGGATCCGGCTCGGCGTTTGCATCGGAGCGGCGGCGTTGCTTGCCGGATGGAGCGTAGCGGGCGCGGCGGAGAAGGCCGTTGCTCAGAAAAAGGATTTTTTACACGCCCCGCCGGAGCGGATTCAGGAGTGGCGGCGGTTGAAGTTCGGGCTGTTCATCCACTGGGGGCCGGTGAGCATCAAGGGGACTGAGATCGGTTGGTCCCGCGGCGGAGAGCGGCGCGGGCATCGGTCCGGGCGCAACCCTCGCGGCATACCGGTGGAGGTCTACGACAACCTCTACAAATCCTTCAATCCCACTCTCTTTGACGCGCGGAAGTGGGCGCAAACCGCCAAGTCGGCGGGCATGCGCTACATGGTGTTCACCTCCAAGCACCATGACGGCTTCTGCATGTTCGACACGCGTCTGAGCGACTACAAGATCACCAGCCCGCTCTGCCCGTTCGGTCGAGACGTGGTGAAAGAGCTGTCCGCGGCGTGTCGCGCGGCGGGGTTGTGGTGGGGCGTCTATTACTCGCCGCCGGATTGGCATCATCCCGACTACCGCACCGCCCGGCATGAGCGGTACATCCGGTACCTGCACGGGCAGATCCGCGAGCTGCTCACCCGTTACGGTCGGGTGGACGTCATGTGGTTCGACGGCCTAGGCGGTTCGGCAAAGGACTGGGACGCCGAGCGGCTCTTCAAGATGATCCGAGAGCTTCAGCCGGGGATTCTCATCAACAACCGGTGCGGATTGCCCGGCGATTTCGACACCCCGGAGCAGCGAGTGGGGCGGATGCAGATCGACCGGCCGTGGGAGACGTGCATGACTCTGGGAACGCAGTGGGCGTGGAAGCCGAACGATCGGATCAAGAGCCTCCAGGAATGCGTCCAGACCCTCGTGCGGGTCGTGGGCGGCGACGGCAACCTGTTGCTGAACGTGGGCCCCATGCCGGACGGGCGCATCGAGCCCCGCCAGGTCAAGCGCCTCGGAGAAATCGGCCGCTGGCTGGAGCGTTTCGGGGAGTCGATCTACGACACCCGGGGCGGGCCGTTCATTCGGGCTCGGTGGGGCGCCTCGACGCGCCGGGGGCGCACGGTTTACGTGCACGTGTTGGATCCGAAGCAGTTGCCTTTGGCGGTTCCGCCGCTCAAGGCGCGCATCCTGAGCGCCTCGGTTCTCGGAGGCGGCGCGGCGCGCGTCGAGCGGAGCGAAGAGGGTTTCCGCCTGGACGTCCCGCCCGAGCGGCGCGACTCAATCGACACGATTATCAAGCTGGAGCTGGACAGGCCCGCTTCCGAACTGGGCCTGGTCCCGCTTCGCTCGGCTCGCGCCATCTCGGGCTTCAAGGCTTCAGCGTCAAATGTCTTCCAGAATCAAGCGGAAGCGTACGGACCGCAAAACGCCGTGGACGGCGATCCTTCCACACGGTGGGCCACGGACGCGGGCGTGCGCCGGGCGTGGATTGAAGCGCGATGGCCCAAGGCGGCGCTGATCAGCGGTTGTCGGATCCTGGAGGCGTTCCCCGGACGGATTCGGAAATTCGAATTGTTGGTTTCCGAAGGGAAGGATTGGCAGATCGCGGCGAAAGGCGGCCGCTTGCCCAGGGACGGAGCGATTCGCTTCTCGCCGAGAGTTGCGGATCGCCTTCGGTTGAACATTCTGGACGCTGCGGACGGGCCTACAATCTGGGAGATCGAGCCTATTCGGGCGGAAAAGTAGATAAAGGCAGGCCCTTTGTTCGATCCGGGGGACGGGCGGCGGCTTACAAGCCGGGGAGGGACGGAGGTTGCGATCCTCCTGTCGGAGCAATGGGAAGCGGCGGCATGGGAATGCCTTGTTGGCGCGCCATTTCCGCCTGGCGTTTCATCGTTTCGATCTGTTCCTGGAGGCTGACCGCCGGCCTGGCAGCGTTGTGGGAGGCGCTGGAGGAGGCTGACCGCCGCTGGGAGAGCGCGCTGCGGAGAGCCGCGGGAGAGCTGGGTCTGAGGGCGCTGTTCCGCGCCGCAGAGGAAGGGGCGGTGTAGACGGTTCGCCCCGCATAGACGCGTCTTGCGCCCGAGGCGGTTCGCGAGGCGGCCGTCCGCCTCGCGGAAGTGGTGAGCACAGGCCGCGGCGGCGAGCGCGTTCCGCCTTTCTTTGAGGCGACGGCCGTAGGTTTGGGCGGCGCCAGGCCGTGTTCCTTGAAATTCAGCGCCAGCTCCTTGCCGGCGTAACGAACCGTCACCACGCCTCCCTTCGGATCAATTTTCAGAACTTCAAGATTTGTAATCACCGAGTCCCGTTCGCCTTCCCGCACGAGGCCGGAGTAGAGATTGGTCTTGCCCGGCTTGATCAGGACGAACATGGCGCGCTTGCCCAGCAACGTGGTGATGCCGCTGAGCTTGAGTTGGGAGTTGTCCGGCGGCTCGGGTTTCTTTGGCTCCGGCTTCGGCTTCGGGTT
>JAGHDA010000463.1 GCA_021160185.1 Verrucomicrobiota bacterium | reverse complement strand
GCAGATTGTCGCCCCGCGCCGGGTCCGCGGGTCCGAGGCGAATGAAAAGTTGACGATCGGCCTGATCGGCTGCGGCGGCCGCGGGCGTTGGATCGCGAGGCTCTTTCTCAAGCATGGGGGCTATGCGGTCGGCGCGGTGGCGGATTACTTCGAGGACCGGGCCGAGGCGGCGGGGGCGCAGCTCAAGGTTCCGGAAAACCGGCGTTTCACGGGTCTCAAGGGCTACCTGCGCCTCCTGGAGCAGAAGATTGACGCGGCGGTCATCATCAGCCCTCCCTACTTTCACCCCACGCAGGCGGCTGACTCTGTGAGGGCCGGCAAGCACGTCTATTTGGCCAAGCCGATCGCGGTGGATGTGCCCGGCTGCCAGCTTGTTTCCGCGGCCGGGAAGGAGGCGACCGCGCGGAAGCAGGTTTTCCTGGTCGATTTTCAAACGCGGGCCAGCAAGGACTATCAGGAAGTGGTGCGCCGCGTGCGCGCCGGGCAAATCGGCCGCCTGGTTTCGGGGGAAGCGACCTATCACTGCGGGCCTACGTTTGAAAGGTTGCGCGGGGCTCTGAAGGGGCGCGAAGCCGACCCGGAAGCCCGCCTCCGCGCATGGGGCATCGACCGGGTCCTTTCGGGCGACGTAATCACCGAGCAGAACATCCACGCCTTGGACGTGGCCGCCTGGATCCTGGACGCCGCGCCGGAAAAGGCTTACGGAACCGGCGGCCTGGCGCGCGGGTTCGGAACGTGCTGGGACCACTTCGCCGTGATTTTTTACTTCCCCGGCGAAATCCTCGTCAGCTTCAACTCCAAACAGTTCGGCCACGGTTATGACGACATCTGTTGCCGGGTGTACGGAACCGAAGGAACGGTGGACACCCACTACTTCGGCAAGGTGGTCCTCCGGAGCAAGAAGGACGCCTACAGCGGCGGCAATCCCGGCCTTTACCAGGCTGGAGCGGAAGCGAATATCGCCGCCTTCCACAAGGCCGTCCTCGCCGGCGACTGCGCCAACCCCACCGTGGAACAGAGCGTGCGGAGCAACCTGACCTCGATCCTTGGCAGGACCGCCGCGTACGCCAACCGCGAGGTCACCTGGCGCGAGATGATCGCCAAGGGGGAAAAATGGGAGTTCGACACTTCCAAGCTGAAGCAATGAACCGAGAGCTTCGCGCCTGCGACCGCCGATGAATTTGCCTAACCGACTCACCGTCGCGCGCTTGGGGCTGACGGTTCTTTTCCTTGTCGCCGTGTTCATCCGGGGACGGTGGGGGATGACGCTGGCGGTGTTTCTCTTTCTCCTGGCGGGGATTACCGACGCCCTCGACGGCGCGATCGCCCGCCGCCGGGGCCTCATCACCAACTTCGGCATCCTGATGGATCCGTTGGCGGACAAGATCCTCATCTGCTCGGCGTTCATCGCGTTTGTGGAGCACCATTACGCGCCTGGGTGGATGGTGGTGATCGTGGTGGCGCGGGAACTGGCCATCACCGGCTTGCGGCTGTTGGCCGCTTCCCAGAATGTGGTTCTGGCGGCCGAGGGCTACGGCAAGCACAAGACCGTCAGCCAGATCGTGGCGATTGTGGCGATTCTCGTGCAGGCCAGCTACGTTCACTGGGGGGCGTTCGGACAGGCGGTCTTCGGATTTCCGATCGCCGGACGGCCGTGGATCGCGTGGTTTTCTCAAGGCGCGCTTTGGCTGGCGGTTTTCCTGACCTTCCTTTCAGGGGCGATCTACCTGTGGCGCAATCGCGAATTGTATCTCCAGGATGTCTGATCCGGCTTCTCGACCAAACGGCTGGACGGTGTGGCTGGCGCAGGGCTTCGGCGTGGGCCGCAGCCCTGTGGCTCCGGGCACGCTGGCCGCCGCCCCCGGCCTGGCGTGGTTCCTGGCCCTGGTCAGTCTGGGAAGCGGATGGGCCTTTGCTGCAGCCTGCGCGGCCTCTTTGATCCTGGCTGTGCCGGTGTGTTCCGCCGCGGAGAACCGGCTTCAACGCCATGATCCGCCCTCGATCGTGTTGGATGAGATCGTCGCTTTGCCGCTCTGCTTTGTCTCCTGGCTGGCGTACTGCGCAAAGGATCTGGAGCGGTGGCCGGAGCCGTCTTATTTCCTCACCGGCTCGCATTTGCCGCTTACCCTGGCGTTGATTGCCGGGTTTCGGGCGTTCGATATCTGGAAACCGTGGCCCGTCCGCCAATCCCAGGCGTTGTGGGGCGGGTTGGGCGTTGTGGCGGACGATGCGCTTGCCGCCGCGTGGGTCAACCTGATGTGGTATGTGGGGGCGGTGATCCTGTTGCCCTGAAAGCCGCCTGCGCGGCGGCGGTTCAAGAGCCGGATTGCTCTTCGCGATCAGCCTTCTCCGGTCGGGGGCGATAATACACCGCCGTGTTGCCTACGCTTTGAACAAGACGGCTTCCTGTGCGCTCGGCCGCGGCTGCAATCCAGCGTTTCTTTTCGGCCCGGTCCGTGAAGCCTTCGAATTTGACCTTGACCAGCTCGCGGGCTTCAAGCGCCTGGCTCAACGCCTCTGTCACCGTTTTTCCGAGGCCGGCCCGGCCCACGCGGACGATGGGTTTCAAGAGCTGGGCGCGGGACTTCAATTTCCGCAACACAGGGCCGGGGATTTTTTCCGTCATGGAATAAGCGCCTTTTTCCGGGAGCTGAAAGGGCCTGGTTTCTGTGGTCAGCTCTCTGGGGCGGAGTTTTCTCCCTTAGGCCGCTCGTCCTCGGTTGCGGATGGCTCCGCTTCGCCCGGCTGGGGCGCCTGGGACTCCGAAGCGGCGGGAGCCGGTTTCTCGGAATCCTGGCTTTGCTCGGCGGGCTGCTCGGGTTCGCTCGCTTCAGGGGCGGGTTGAGCGGCCTCGTCGGCGGCCGGGGCGGATGAAGCCGCCGCTTCCGGCTCTGAACGCGGCTTGGTTTCCTCCGCATCGGAAGCGGGCGCTTTGGAGCCTTCAGCTGGGAGCTGAGGCGCGGATTCCCCGGAAGGCGCAGGGGCCGCGCTCGCTTCGCCGCCTTCTCCGGACGGGGGCTCCGTTGGAGTCTCCGGAGCGGAAGACTTTTCCTCAGGAGTTTGCGCTTCCTGAGCGGCAGGGCGGTCGGCGGGAGCGGACTCCGGGGCGTTTGGTTTGCTTGCTTCGCCGGCTGGGGCGGCAGGAGGAGAGACTTCCGACGCCTGGGGTTTCGCTTGTTCTTCCGCGGGCTGGGGCGTGGTTCCGGTTTGGGTTTGTCCGCCCCGCTGGCGCTCCTTGGCATGTTGAGGAGCCGGTTGGGTCCGAGGCGGCTTGGCGGTTTCCATGTGCCCGTCGGTGAACTCGATTACGTGTCCCTGGTGAAGAAGCCAGTGGAGATCGGCGATGATCGCCTGCTGCTCCGGAGTGGGCTCTTCACTGAGGGCGGATTTTTGTTCGCTTTCGGCCTTTTCGGCCGGCTGGGCTTCCGCGGCGGCGGCCTGCTGCGGGCCGGTTGGCTCTTCAGCCTGGGCCTGCTTTTCTTCAGTTGCGGCGGAGGCTTCCGAGGAGGCTTGTTCCGTTTGCGGCGGTTCGGTTTGGGGCCGGTGCTGCATGGCCGAGTGGGAGAGCGGCGTCGGCCCCGGAGCAAGCCCCTCGATGAGGTCGCGCCGGGTGCAGCCCGGGTGTTCGTTGATGAAAGTGATGATCTGCCGCACGCGGTCGGAGACCGCAGTGTGCTCGATGTCCAGGTAGTGCGGGCGGGAGACGCAGACGTGGGTGACCGTCTTGTTGACTTTGAAGAACTGAAGCCCGTGGGCGGCGAATTGTTGGCTGAGCGTCCGCGCCAGCCGGATGGGGAACTTCCGCTCCTCGCGCAGCACCTGGTCCAGAAGCAAGCGGAGGCCGCGGGACATCTGCGGCCGTTTGCCGGCCGCGGGAAGGGTTACTTTTTCCACGCTCTGGCAGATGTTGGCCAGATGGGTTTCGCGGAAATGCCGCTCCACCTCCTCCATACTCTTTAGCCGCTGGGATTCGGGCGTGTTGAGGCAGATGTACTCCTTGCGCCAGCTCATTTCTTCGATCCAGCGCTTGACCGCCTCCGGGTCTTTGATCATGCGAACCTTGGCCTTGTACTGATCGAAGGGGATATGGGCGAAGCGCTCGGCGTGCAGCTCTCGAAGCCTCTTCTGGTAGCCATGGTAGTTCGGCGGACCGAGGATCTCCCCGGAGAGGCCGCATTGTGCCACGAAGGTATAGACTCCTTTGGGCGGCTCGCCCTGGATTTTTTCGGTTTGATAGAACGTCTCGAAGTGGTTTTTCAGGACGTGACGAGTTGCTTCCTCCTCCGAGAGCCACACCGATTCGTCCAGAGAGCAAACGTAGAGCGGCTGGATAGGGGAGCCGTTTCCTTGCTTTTTAACGGAGAACTCGACGCTGTAGCGCTGAGGTCGCTGGAGGATCAAGCGAGCAATGTCAAAAAGCGGGTAGGCGCGGCCGGTGAAGCGAATTTGCTTGGCGAGCGAAGCGACGCCTTCCGGATCGGGCGTGAGGGAGACGTTGATTTCCGGGAGGGGAACTTCCGGCTCGGCGGGGCGAGACGGCGCTTGGCTCCGGCGTTCGCCGCGCTGGAAGGGGCGTCGTTCGCGGCGGTCTTCCCGCCGCTCGCGTCGGCCCCGTCCCTGCTTGCGCCCTTTCCGGGGCTTTTCGGCCTCCCCTTCATGCGTCGCGTACCGGTCGGTTGTGGACGGCTGCCGCGCCCACGCCGGAAGGAACTCCAAGTCCAAATCCAACCCAAATTCCGAGGGTGTGCTCATCGTGCCAATCGCTGCGCCCTTGCGGGCTTCCGCGCTCCCAGTTGTCTTCCAACAAACTCAGTGTGCAAATCCTCTTTGGGTTTTGCAAGCGGCGATCCGTTGTTTCGCAGAGGGCTTGGCAGGGCGGGCCTCCCGAAGGCTTGCCAAGAGGAGGCTCGCGGCCCCATCCTTGGCGCATGAGCGCAAAACGAATCTCCCGCATATGGCTTGACGCGTCCCGCGCCATGCGCGCTTTGTCGGTTTGGATCCTCGCCGGATTTGGGCTGTGGCTCGGCGCGGCCCAGCCTATGAGCTTGCCGCCGACGGAACTTCCCGGCCTGAAGGAATGGGCGCCGTTTTTTCCGGGAGCGAAATACGCCCCCGGCGTGCCCACGGTGAAGGAGTTGCTTGGCTTCGATGCGGGCGAACGGGCGGCCGCGCCCGAGCAGATCGAGATCTGCCTCAAGGCGTGGGCGGAGGCCGCGCCGGAAAAGACCCGGCTGGTGGAGTATGCCCGGAGCCATGAAGGGCGGCCGCTGTATCTGTTTTTCGTCAGCGCGCCGGAAAATATCGCCCGGCTGGACGCGATCCGCCGGGATCTGGCGCGGGCGGCCGATCCCCGCCGGACCTCTTCCGAAGAAGCGGACAAGCTGATCCAGGGGCTGCCTGCGGTGGTCTGGCTAGCCTACACAATTCATGGGGACGAGACGGAAGGCTCCGACGCCGCGCTTGCCATGCTTTATCATTTGGTGGCCGCGGAAAACCAGGATGTGAAGGCCCTCCTCAAGGATTTGGTGATCATTATCGATCCGCTTATGAACCCCGACGGCCGCGCCCGCTTCAT
>JAGHDA010000122.1 GCA_021160185.1 Verrucomicrobiota bacterium | reverse complement strand
GTCTCGAACCCTTCCTCCTTCAAGGCGAAGGCGGCGTGAACGCAGCAGTAATCGAACTCGATGCCCTGGCCGATCCGGTTCGGGCCGCCCACCGCGCCTCCGCCGCCTGAAAAACCGCCCTCGATCGCTCCTGAATTGCCTCAACCGGAAACCGCGCCCAACCCTCGCCCTTGAAAGGTTGAAGACCGCTTATGGACGCGCCGCGTGAATCGAACCGGCCCCTGTTGGATCCCGCCCTTTTGGAAAAGGCCAAGGCCTATGGGTTTTCCGACCGCCAGATCGCTTTCCTGACCGGATTGACCGAGGACCAGGTGCGCGCCGAGCGCAAGAGGCTCGGCCTCGCGCCGGCCTTCCGTTTGGTGGACACCTGCGCGGCTGAGTTCGAAGCCTATACGCCTTACTACTATAGCTCGTACGACCGAGGCGACGACGAGGTGAAACCCTCCCAACGCCGGAAAGTGATGATCCTCGGGGGCGGCCCGAACCGGATCGGCCAGGGCATCGAGTTCGATTACTGCTGCGTTCACGCCGCCTTCGCCTTGAAGGAGGAAGGGTTCGAGACCATCATGGTCAACTCGAATCCCGAGACGGTTTCCACCGATTACGACACGAGCGACCGTTTGTACTTCGAGCCGCTTACTCTCGAGGACGCGCTGCACATCTATGATCGGGAGCGTTGTTGGGGCGCGATTGCGCAATTCGGAGGGCAAACCCCGCTCAACCTGGCTCTCGACCTCAAGCGCAACGGCGTTCGGATCCTGGGCACCTCGCCCGAGAGCATCGAGATGGCCGAAGATCGGGAAATGTTCGCCGCCATGCTTCGCAAGCTGGGGCTTTCCCAGCCGCCCAACGGCATCGCCGCCAACCTGGAGCAGGCTTTGGAGGTGGCCGGCCGCCTCGGATATCCCGTCCTGGTTCGCCCCTCGTTTGTCCTGGGCGGCCGGGCGATGCAAATCGTCTTCTCGGACGCCGAGCTTAAGCAGTACATGCGCGAAGCCGTCGAGGCTTCGGAGGAACGGCCGGTGCTCGTGGACAAGTTTCTCGAGGACGCCACGGAGGTGGACGTGGACTGCGTGGCGGATGTGGGATTGCACGGCGATCCGGAGCGCGAAGGCCACGTGGTCATCGGAGGCATTCTCGAGCATATCGAGTACGCTGGCGTGCATTCTGGGGACGCGGCTATGGTCCTGCCCCCCCACACGCTCTCGAAAAAGGTCATTGAAGACATCCGCCGCTTCACTCACGCGATGGCCCGGGAGCTGCGGGTTGTGGGGCTGATGAACGTCCAGTACGCCGTCAAAGGCGATCAGGTCTATGTGCTGGAAGTCAATCCCCGAGCTTCCCGCACCGTGCCATTCGTCAGTAAGGCCATCGGCGCGCCCCTGGCCAAGCTGGCTGCCAAGGTCATGACCGGACGCACATTAGCCGAGCTTGAGTTTACCGAAGAAATCTGGCCGAAACACACCGCGGTCAAGGAATCGGTCTTTCCTTTCAACCGCTTCCACGGCCAGGACATCCTCCTGGGGCCGGAAATGCGCTCCACCGGCGAAGTGATGGGGCTGGACGCCGACTTGGGCGCGGCTTACGCCAAATCCCAAATGGCCGCCGGCGCGGCGCTTCCTCTTTCTGGACGGGTGTTCATCAGCGTCAGCGATCTGGACAAACCCCGCGTGGCGGAAGTGGCCCGGCTTTTCGCCGACCTGGGGTTCGAGCTTGTTTCCACCAGCGGCACCGCCGCCGTTCTCCAGGAAGCGGGGCTTCGCGTGGAAACCGTCTGCAAGCTCCAGGAAGGGAGGCCCAACGCCCTGGACCTGCTTAAAAACCGGGAAATCCAGCTGGTCATCAACACTCCCTCCGGTCAAGCGCCTCGAGCCGACGAAATCAAGATCCGCACCACCGCCGTCTATACCGGCACGCCGATCATGACCACCCTCAGCGGGGCGCGGGCGGCCGCGCGGGGCATCGCGGCGCTCCGTCGCCGCGGCTTCGGCGTCAAAACCCTTCAGACTTACCATGCTGAAAGCCGCGCGCCGCGCGCCGAGGACTGAAACGCTCCCGCAAGCCGGAGCGCGCGCTCACCGGTCCGCCGGGATCTTTTCCAGTTCCTCCGGCGTCCAATACTCGATCCGCCCCGCCGTCTCCTGACGGAGGCGCGCTGCCTGTTCGGGCGTCACGGCCGAAGCGTTGTGTCCCCAGGCAGGGTTGCGGCGGATAAAGGTCAGCACAGCGGCGATCTCCTCGTCGTTGAGTTGATCGCGCCAGGGCAACATGGCGTTGAAGTAGGGAAGGCCTTTGACGGTGATGGTTCCCTGAAGGCCGCCCAAGACCAGGCGCACAAGGCGTTCAGTTCCCGGCGCCAGAACCCATTCCGATCCGGCCAAAGGCGGGAATTGTCCCGGCTGGCCTGCGCCGTCCATGCCGTGACACACCGCGCAATAGCGGCGGTAGAGACGGCGGCCTTTGGCAAGCGGGTCGGCTTGCTGCGACCGCGCTGCGCGCGCTTGGATGTCCGCGAACCATTCGCCCCGGGTGAATACCAATGGATGAAACCCTCCTCCGTAGGCGGCCAGATAGTAGAGCGCCCAGCCGAACGCCAGCGCCGCCAGCGCCGTCCACCACCGCGGGATTTTCTCCTCCGTTCGCGTTTGCGGTTCGGGCTTTAGCTCCGCGGCGAGAGTTTCGGCCGGCAGGATGGCATGGGCTGTCGCTCCGCCGCGGCGGCGCGGCGGCGGCGCGGCGGGGCTCTTGCCTTGGTCGGGCTGTTCCCTGCGCTGCGGCTTGGCGGCGGGCTTTCGCTTTTTTCGCTGGCGGCTCATCGCTGCGCGACCGTTCGGCTCGGTCTCAAGGTTCGCTCAGTCGAGATTCTCTTTCCGGCGTTCCGGGGCCGGGCGTCTCGGGCAATTCGGCGTCCGCCCGCTGTTCCAGAAGATAGGCTGCCAGGGCCTCGGCTTCCCGTTTGGGGAGGACTTCCAGGCCGCGCGCTGCGTCTTCATGAAGCGGCAGGGCCCAGGCGGAAACCGGCGATCCCTGGCGCAGGAGGCGCGTTGCAAATAGGCTCCGGAACGCCGGCATTGGACTCTTGCCGCGGCCGGGACGCCAGAGCCTAAGGAGGAAAGCTGTTCGATTGGTTTGGCGCAGGCCCACGTTGGCCAGGTCGGGGCCGATCCGCAGATCGCCGACGAGGAGCGGGCGATCCCGAAGATAGTCTCGAGCCACCGAGCGCCGCCTCCCCCAGCCGCGGACCAGATCGGGGCCGTCTTTCAGAGCCAGAGTCTGACGCGTGTGGCAGGCGTAGCAGCCCAGTTCCCGATAGAGCCGCGCGCCTCGTTGGGCGAGTCCGGAGCGGGGCAGGGGATATTCACGTCCGGAGCGCCGGTCTTCCGCCATGCCCGCCCGGCCCCATTGCACGTACAACGCCGTCAGCGCCGCTCCTTGGACGAGGAACGCCGCCGCCGTCACGGCGATGACTTTGGCAAAGCTCATGGCAAAGTTTCCTCCCAGATCAGCTCCGGCGCGTCGGCGGCCGGCGCGGAACGCCCGCGCCGGACCAGCGCGAGAACGGCCGCCGTTGTTCCCGCAGCGGCTCCGCCCAAGAGAAGCCATCCGAGCGCCGCCGCGGCGAGCAACGGCGCGGCTCGTCCCGCCGCCGCAATGGAATCGAGCCGCGGGTCGGCCCAGGCCGCGCCTTGGACGAAGCCGGCTCCGATCTGGCCCGCCGCCGTCAGCGCCGCGCCCGCCAGGAACGCCTGCGCGATTCGCCGGAGCCGCCCCAAGCTCGGCCAATCTCGCTCCCACAGCCGCGGCAGGGCGAAGAGGCACAGCCCCAACGC
>JAGHDA010000160.1 GCA_021160185.1 Verrucomicrobiota bacterium | reverse complement strand
CCTCCGCCTCGCAGAAAAGGAAAACAAACTCCAACGCCCCCCGCCTTCCCCACGTCGGCGCCCGCCGGACGACGAGCGAATCAAGGTTTGGGAGAGCTGCTCGAGCGGCGACTCAGCGGTCCTCTTCGCTGAATTGTCGCATCAGATATTCGCAGTTGATCACTTTTTCAACAGGTCGTTGGGCAAGTAAAAGTATTGGTTGGCCGCTTCGAAGCCGACCCGTGAATCCGCTTTGGCGAGATCATACAGTCGCTTGGCCAAACTGATTTCATCCTGCAAAAGGCTGCGAACGGCCCGGCGACGCCGGCGCCGGGAATCCTCCGGCAACCCTCGCTCGGCCAACGCGTTCCGATGAAGGATGAACCAGGCCTGGTTGGCCACGCTCCGGAAGCAAATCTCGGCCGCCTGTGCGTAGCGCAGCTCCTCGGACGCTTCGGCGCGGCGCGAGGGAGGCGCATGGGAGACGGCGGCCTTCAGGGCGGGGATTCCTTCGGCCCAGCGGCGCGCCATGACGGCAAACTGGCGGGCGAACGTCTCGGCCGGATAGGGCCCGCGCCACGCGTCCAGATCGTCGTAGGGAATCCCGGTCATGGTCGCCCGATAGCCCGTGGGGCGGGGATAGAGCAGATTGGCCGGACCATACTGGACGGGGCAGTGATACACCACGCCGGCGTGAAACGGATATTCCTGGAAGGCTTGGCTGAAAGCGCTCCAGGCGCGCCGCGCCGCCGCCGCGCCTGCGGGGCCGTAGCGTTCCCTCGCCGCGGCGTTCAGGACGGCTTCGGTCGAAGGCGGCGGGGAACGCTGGAACCGGGAAGCCAGGGCCAGATTCGGCGAGGGGTAGCCGCCGAGGGTCCAGCTCAACATCAGGCCGTTGACGCCGGTCTCGGCCAGGCGACGGGCGTGCTGCGCCACCAGATGCATGACCGGCAGATACGGCAGCGAGGAGAGCTCCCAGGAATTATTGAATTGGACCTTGGCCATGGTCTTCAGCCCGCGCGATCGGGCCAGGCGCCAATGACGCAACGCCCGCGGGCCGGGGCCGACCGCCGAGAGCGAGTATTCGCCGACCTGGGTGGAAACCCCGCCACGGACGATCGGCAAGCCCCATTCGCTCACCGACATCAGCCAAACGTTCGTCGGCAGGGCCGCGATGACGTCAGACGCGTCGCCGTGTCCGTGCCAGCCCCAGTCCCACGCGATCACTTTGGCCTGCGGATTGCCGGCGTGGACGCCCTCTTCGATCGTGCGGATCACTTCGGCAATGATATCCGCGTAAGGGCGGCGGCTGCAGCGGGGGCATTGGGCCTGCCGGCCGTGGGAGGCGCAACTGGTCAGGTTCTCCGAAGCGGTGATCGCAAAGACGCCGGCCAGGCCGGGCGTTTCCCGGAACACATGCTCCAGGCTTTGGCGCAGCCAGGCGCGCACTTCGGGGCGGGAGGTGCAAAGGGCCGCCAACGGGCCTTCGCGCACGCCGCGGAGCCTCTCGCGTCCGATGAAGAACCCAACGGGCATGGCGCGCGGCTCGTTCAAATAGAGGTAGACGCCCAGCCCATGCCGCGCCGCCCGGCGCACAAGCCGGCGCAAGTTGCGCAGCCGCCGCGCGCTCTCCTTGCCGTAGCCGGGCAGCAACGTCCCGCCCGGGGCCAGGTTGCGCAGCAGCACGGGCAGCCAGACGCCGTTGACTCCGAGGGCCGAAAGCCGCTCCAGCAAGCCCTCCGGGTAGGGATCCAAGGCCGGGTCCGCCTCGAACAGCGGGTCGCCGTACAGCCCGAAATAGGAATAGAGAAACCGCGCCTCGAACGCGTCCGACCCGGACGCGGCGGGACGCGGCGACGACGCCGGAGCGGCCGCGGGCCGGCCCATGCGCTCGATGAATTGGAAGCGGGGCTCGCCCGGGCTCCGCAACCGGTCGCCGAAATGCCGGCGCACAACGGCGGCGATTTCCCGCTCCCGGCGGCGCGCCGTCTCGTCGGGCGGACGGTAATACAGAGGCTTGCAGCGCGGTTTGAGCATCCCGAACTTGATCCACAGGAAATCGTCTTCCCATAGCGCCCGCTCCAGCTGCTCCTCGGTCATGCCGACCATTTGCAACAGTTGCGGGTACGGCAACAGATGCCAGTTCCGGCGCAAGATGGTGATGTAGCCCCGTCGAAGCTGCTCGGCCGGCGCGGGCCTGGCCGGAGGCAGTCCCATGCCGGCGGCCAGGGCGGCCGCCTCGGCCGGCGAGGCGCGCAACACCGCCGCCAGTCGGTCCACCCCCACTACGTTCCAATTCCGCCAGATGAACGTGTGGAGCCGATCTGGAAAATGCTCAAACGCCACAGGAGCGGGCGCGGAGCCGACCGGCAGCGCGGCCCAAGCCGCAGCCGCGGCTCCCCCGACCGCGACGGCGGCCGACAGGCACAGCCTCCGCAGGCTCGCCGCCCGCGAGGGTCGCTTCACTCTTATGCGCATGCCCCGGTTTACCCCGCCGGACGCGCCGGCGGCAAGCGGCAAAGCGCGCGGAACGGGGTCCGGAGGCTTTGCGGCCAGGCGGCAGGAGAAGTTTCTTGGGATGCGAAAAGCGCGGGAAAGAAGACGGCTGCTCCCCGCGGCTCTGCCGGATCAAAAACAAAAGCAGGCGCTCCCGACGTCTCCCCGCCCGGCCAGGCGAAGGCGCCGAACGCGCCGGGGCGGGCCGCCGCTCAAGGCTGTTCGTCCGCGTGCTTTTCCAAGTTGTTAAGGCTCAGGTAGCGGTTGACGGCGTTCAGGTAGGCGCGGGCGCTGGCTTCGATGATGTCCGTGCTCGCTCCCTTGCCGCTCACCATCTGGTCCCGGTCGAAGGCGGCGGCGATGGTCACCTCGCCCAGGGCGTCCTTGCCCTGGGAAACCGCCCGGATCGCGTACTCCTTGAGCCGGCCCTGAGTCTTGATGATCCGGTCGATCGCCTTGAACGTGGCGTCCACCGGGCCGTCGCCGATGCTGGCGTCCTGGAAAAATTCCGGCTCGCCCTTTTCGCGCCGCCTCTTGCGCAGCCGCACCGTGGCGGTGGGGAGCGCGTTGAGCCCGGTGGTCACGCCCAGATACTCGAGCGTCCAGATCTCGGGCACGTCGGCGATCTGGCCCTCGACCAGCGCCGCCAGGTCGTCGTCGTAGACGAATTTCTTCCTGTCGCCGATCTCTTTGAACCGGACGAAGATGGCGTTGACCTCCTTTTGGCTCAGGTTGAAGCCCAACTGTCGCAGCCTGGCGGCGACCGCGGCCCGGCCGCTGTGCTTGGTCAGGGGCAGCTGGCTGCGCCCCCAGCCCACCAACCTGGGATCCATGATTTCGTAGGTCTCCCGTTTCTTCAGCACGCCGTCCTGGTGGATGCCGCTGCTGTGGGCGAAGGCGTTTTCGCCCACAATAGCTTTGTTGCGCTGGACGGCCAACCCGCTCATCCGGGCCACCAACCGGGAGCTCTTCAGGATCTGCCGCGTGTCCACGCCCACGCTCAGCCCGCGGAAGTAATCCTTGCGGGTTTTGATGGCCATGACGATTTCCTCGAGGGCGGCGTTGCCGGCTCGTTCGCCGATGCCGTTGACGGTGCACTCGATCTGTCGCGCGCCGTTTCGCGCAGCCGCCAGCGAGTTGGCCACCGCCAAGCCCAGGTCGTTGTGGCAGTGTACGCTGATCACCGCCTCCCCCGACTGGAATTCCGGCACGGCCTCGTAAAGCTGCCGGATCAACGCGCCGAACTCCTCGGGCGCCGCATAGCCCACCGTGTCCGGGATATTCACCGTCCGCGCGCCGGCGGCGATGACCGCCCGGCACACTTCGATCAGGAAGTCGGGCTCGGTCCGCGAAGCGTCTTCAGGGGAAAACTCGACATCCTCGACATAGGAGCGGGCGCGGCGGACGCCTTCGACCGAGAGGCGCAGGATTTCCTCCCGCGCTTTGCCCAGCTTGTATTCGCGGTGGATCTTCGAAGTGGCCAGGAAGACGTGGATGCGCCCGCGCGCGCCGGCCGGGTTTGACCGCCTCGGCCGCGCGGTCGATGTCTGCGGGCACACACCGGGCCAGCCCGGCGATCCGGGGGCCTTTGACCTCGCGAGCGATAGTCTGCACCGCGGCGAAGTCGCCCTGGCTGGCAATCGGGAAGCCGGCTTCGATCACGTCCACTTTCAGCCGCGCCAACTGGCGGGCCACCTCAATCTTCTCCCGCAGGTTCATTGACGCGCCGGGACATTGCTCGCCGTCCCGCAACGTCGTGTCGAAGATGATGATCCGTTGTTTTTTCATGTTCCAATGCGTTGCCTGGTTCTCTGCGCCTCGCGGCCTTTCGGACAATGCGGAAAGTAAAAACCCCGCCGCCCTTCCGGGGCAGTGGGGCTCGCGATCCAACCGATTGTTCTGAGTCAAACCCCGACTGCTCCGCTGCGGCGTCGCAGCAGCCCTTCCAGCAGAAGCAGATCGAGGTCTTTTCGCCTCATGGCTTCTCAGAGTAGCCCTTTGATCGCGCCTGTCAATCAAAAGCGTGGCCGGCGCAGCACACCACGTCCCGCACCTTGTGCCGGACCAGCTCCTTGACCATCGCCCGGGCCGGGCCCAGGTACTTGCGCGGATCGAAGTTCTCGGGCTTCTCTGCGAAGCTCTTGCGGATGCCCGCTGTGAACGCCAGGCGCAGGTCGGTGTCGATGTTCACCTTGGCGCAGCCCATCTTCCGGGCCTTCTCGATGTCCTCCTCCGGAACGCCGGAGGTCTGGCCCAACTTGCCGCCGTATTTGTTGATTTCCTCGGCAAGATGCTGAGGCACGCTCGACGCGCCGTGGAGCACCAACGGATAGTCGCCCAGCCCCGCTTCCACCAACGCCTGCTTGATCCGCTGCAGCCGCTCCAGGTCCAGCTTCGCCGCGCCGGGGAACTTGTACGCCCCGTGGGAGTTGCCGATCGCCACCGCCAGCGAGTCGCAGCCGGTCTTCTTGACAAAGTCCACCGCCTGATCCGGGTCGGTGTAAAGGCCGGACTTCGAGAACGAACCGCCTTCCTCCCCTTCGTCGAACTGGGCTCCCACCAACTGGCCTAGCTCGGCCTCCACCACGCAGTCGCGCTGGTGGGCGTAGTCGACCACCTTCTTCGTGAGGGCCACGTTCTCCTCGTAGGGCAGATGGCTGCCGTCGATCATCACGCTTGTGAAGCCCTCGTCGATGCACTGCTTGCACAGTTCGTAGCTGTCCCCGTGATCCAGATGGATCGCGATCGGCACGCTCGTCAGCTCGATCGCCGCCTCGATCAGCTTCATCAGGTAGACCGGATTGGCGTAAGCCCGAGCGCCCTTCGAGATCTGAAGGATCAACGGCGCTTTCTCCTCCTCGCAGGCCTCTACGATGCCCTGCAGGAGCTCCATGTTGTTGACGTTGAACGCGCCGATGGCGTACTTGCCCTCCAGCGCCTTCGCAAACAGTTCTTTCGTCGTAACTCGCGGCATAGTTTGCTCCGTTTCTAATTCCGTTTTCCTTGCTCCCTCGCACCCAAACTCGGTCACTTTACCCCTTCCCCCGCCCTTTCGAAAAGCAAAAGCGCTCGCGCCGCGGCATTGACTGCGCAGAAAGGCTGGAGCGCGCGCGGCATCCCATGCTAGAGATACAGGCTTAGGACGAGGAGCTGGGCGGCGCGTCAGCCGACAAAGAAACGGAGTTTTCGAACAACTTGAGGGATCCGCGCAATGACGCTCACGGACATTTGGGCACGGAAGAAGCCTTCTTTCGGTTTTGTCTCCACCCGCTTTGCGGGCGCCGACGGGGTCAGCCTGGAGACAAAAAAATGGGTGGAAGTCCTCGAGGCCAAGGGATGCCGCTGCTGCTTCCTTGCAGGCAAGCTCGACACCCCTCCAGAGTCTTCGATGCTTGTCCCTGAAGCGTTTTTCCAGCATGAGGCAATCGAGGAAATCAACGAGGCTCTCTTCGCGCGCAAGGAACGAACGCCCCGCGTTTCCGAGCGCGTGGGTCAACTCAAAAAGCGACTCAAGGAAGCGGTCCGGGAATTCCACGCCCGGTTCCAGTTCGACATCCTGGTGGTCCAGAACGCCTTCGCCATCCCGATGAACATCCCCCTTGGGCTGGCCCTCGCCGAATTCGTCGCCGAGACGCGGATTCCCACCATCGCTCACGACCACGACTTCTACTGGGAACGCCAGCGATTTCTCAGTCCCGCCGCCCTGGATTACCTTTGCGCCGCCTTTCCCCCGGTTCACCCTGCCATCCGCCATGTGGTGATCAATTCGATCGCGGGCAGGGAGCTCTCCTACAGGACCGGGGCGGCGTGGACTCTCATCCCCAACGTGCTCGACTTCAAGACCCTGCCGCCGGAGATCGACGACTATACGCGCGATTTCCGAAAAGAAATCGGCCTGAGCGAAGAGGCGCTGTTGGTCCTCCAGCCCACCCGCGTCGTGAGCCGCAAGGGCATTGAAGCCGCGATTGAGCTTGTGCGCCGGCTCAACATGCCCAACGCCAGCCTCGTTATCACTCACGAGGCAGGCGACGAAGGCCTTTCCTATCTGCGTCGGATCGAGGATTACGCCCGATTCATGAGGGTGGACCTGCGGCTTATCGCCGACCGGGTGGGGCTGGAGCGCGGCTTCAACAAGGAAGGCAAGAAAGTCTATACGCTTTGGGACGTCTACCCGCACGCCGACCTGGTCACCTACCCTTCCGCCTATGAAGGCTACGGCAACGCCTTCGTGGAAGCCGTCTATTTCCGCAAGCCGGTGGTGGTCAATCGGTATGCCATCTTCGAAGCCGACATCGAGCCGAAAGGGTTCGACGTCGTCGCGTTCGACTCCTACGTGACCGAGGAAACCCTCCGGCAGGTCCATGACATCCTCCGCAACCCCAAACGACGCGAAGAAATGGCTGAGAAAAACTATATGCTTGGGTGGCGCTACCTTTCCTACGAAATGCTCGAGGAAAAACTCGAATCCATTCTGACCGACATCTACGGATCGTAAGTCGATCCGCAGGCTTGCTGCGGCTCGGCGTTCCAGCCCTTGATGGAAGTCGTAGGCTCAGGCTGCGGCAAGCTCCGGCGCGGCTTCCTCTGGATCGACGCCCCGGCATGGGAGACATCGGGTGGTTCTCGTTGTAAAGCGTCAGGCAGCAAACGACCTTTTCCCCCTCCCGCACACCTGTGGAACCCGTGAGGGATGATTGCCGCCGATTCGTAAGCGAAGGCGGGGTCGTTAAGCCACAACCGTAGGATAGGCGCTCTCCAGCAGAGGACTGTGGCCGTCCTGACGCTGAAGCCCCTCGCCGTGGAGCGTGGCCCGCCCCGCAGCAGCCCCGAGGCGGGCCTTTTTCTGTAGCTGTCGAGATG
>JAGHDA010000124.1 GCA_021160185.1 Verrucomicrobiota bacterium | reverse complement strand
GCCGCGCGCGTGCTGCCGTTCCTTCGCGCGCTGCGTCGGCTGAGTCCGCGGGCAAAAGGCAACCCCGCCCTCGCGGCGGGCCTGCGCCGGCTGCGGTGGTTGATCGAGGAATTCAAAGTGGCCTGCTTCGCCCAGGAGTTGGGGACCGCCGAGAAGGTCTCCGAAAAGCGCCTGGCCGCCCTTGTGGCCGAACTGGAAGAGCTTGCCCGCCCCGCGAAGAAACGCTGAGACGCGAAAGCCTGGCGCCGCCTCGGCCGATAAAAAGCCGGCCGCCTTGAAGACGGCCGGCTCGATGCGCCCGGGAAAAGAGCCCCCAATCTCGCGCGCCCGCTCAGACCTTGTCCGGCGCGGGGCACACGAACGGCGGGCGATACACCCGGGTGGTCATCCGCGTGGCCAGAGCGGAGTTGAGGAAGATCTCCCGCTGGGGATCAAACCGCAGCAGCGGCCCCATCGAGATCGGGTATTTCTTCAGGTCCACCCCATTGTCCCGCAAGTGCTGCAGCGTGCGGTTCAACGTAGCCTCGTTGTCGTCCAGGCTCTTCACGCCGGAGAGGATCCGCTTGGCATCCTCGGGAGAGACCTTGTTCTTCTCGCCGAGGTAGTAAGAGATGTTGGCCAGATGGGCCAACGCCGCGGAAAGGTGGCCCTCCCAGGCGTCGGAATGCAGGTCTTCGGGCTTGCGGCTGAGGCAGGCGTCGATGAAGTTGCCGAAATGGTTGCCGCCGCCCTTGAACTCCTTCACGACCTTGAAGTTCTTGTCGTAAACAATGCAATGGGTGTAGCTGCGTTGGACCAGATAGCCGTCGGTCCCGTAGAAGATCACGCCGATCTTGTTGCCGCGCGCGCTTTGGAAAAGCCGATTGATCTCCTCGTCGGCCGAGTTGTCCACCGAAAGGCCGCGGGTCTCGAAGACCATGCACTTGTCGCCGTAGTCGTAAATGGCCACCTCGGTGTTTGCGGTGTCGCCCGCGTCCACGTAGCTGTCGTCATGCCGTTCGGCCTGATAGCCCAGCCGCCCGCCGTAGGCGATAACCGAGTAGGGGTGGCGGTCCATGCCCAGGCCCCAACGGGCAATGTCGGTCTGGTGCGGCCCTTGATTGCCGGAGTCGCCGTTTCCGTAGAGCCTCTGCCAGTGCCAGTCGTAATGGAACCGAGGTCGGGTCACGCGCGGGGTGGTGTACGGGGCGGGGCCTGACCAGAGGTTGAAGTCCACCTCGGGCGGGATCGGGTAATTGCCCAAGGGGCCGATGGACCGGCGGCGCTTGTAGCATAGGCCGCGAGCGAACTTGACCTCGCCGATGCCTCCCTTATGCAGGAATTCCATGGCCCGGATGATGGCCGGGTTCGAGCGGCATTGGGTGCCCACCTGGCACATTCGCCGGTACTTTTTCGCGGCTGCCACAAGAGCGGCGCCTTCGGCGATCTCGTGGGAGATCGGTTTTTCCAGATAGACATCTTTGCCCGCCTGCATGGCCCACACGCCGACCAAGGCGTGCCAGTGGTTCGGAGTGGCCGTGGAGACGATGTCCACATCCTTGCTCATCAGCGCCTCGCGCAGGTCCCGAACCACCTTGGGCTTGACCCCCTGCTTGCGCGCCGCCACCTCTGCGCGGCCCGCATGTTTGGAATCCACCTCAACGATGTAGCGCACCTCGGTGCGCGGGTCGGAGATAAAAGCCTGAAGATGGCTCATCCCCCGGCCCCCGATGCCCACGACGGCCACGCCGAGCTTTTCGTTGGGGCTGCCTGCCGGCAACACCGCGGGCATGGCGGCCAACCCCGCTCCGCCGACCAGCGCGCTTCCAAGGAATTTCCGACGACTGATTTTGTGCTTGCTCATGAGCTCTTCTCGTTCGTGTGTTTACGACTTCCCGCCTGCGCCCGCCGACGGCTCGGCGCGATTCATTCACGCTCCGACCCGCGGATCGGGGGCAAGCTGGCTCCAGTCTACCGCAGCGCTGCCCCCTCGCCAGAAAAAACCGCCCGCCCTGCCCGTTTGATCCCGGCAAAAAACGGCGCGGCGGCCGGGCTGGGCTGGAATTGAACTCCGGTCGCAAAGAGAGCTTGACCGGCGAAGAGGAGCCGCTATCTTAGGGCTTGAAATAGCCCAATTCAAATCGAGGCGAACGATATGCGAAAAAGAACTCTGCTTTCCACTGGCTCCACGGCAACGCGTCGAGCGCGCTTTCAGCAGGAAGTCGGATCCCGGGCGGCCGCGAAGTTCGCGGGCGCCTTTACGTTGATCGAGCTGCTGGTGGTGATTGCGATCATTGCGATCCTGGCCGGAATGCTCCTCCCCGCCCTCTCCAAGGCAAAGGCGAAGGGCAAACAGGCAGCCTGCATCAACAACCTCAAGCAAATCGGCCTGGGCACGATGATGTACATGGACGACAACAACGGCTATCCCCACACCGTCAACGGCGCGATCCCCAACCACGGCCAGTGGACCAAGAGCCCCCAGGACGTTGCGCCGCTGGATCCGAACGACCCGCTTGCCTACTGGGGAATCGCCTACATGCCCTACTTCGGCGGGGAATGGGGCGTTTATCGATGCCCCGCGGCGAAGATCGTGGACGAGTGGCGCGAGGAAGGCAAACGGTTCCCTCATGAGTACTGGCTCCACTCCTCCTACGGCATCAACCGGTACGTAGGCCAGCCGCCGGCGCCCAACGACCCGAACTCCACGCTTCCCGGACCGCGGAAAGTGGCCGCTGTGCCAAGCCCCAGCCAAATGGTCTTCGCCCAGGACTCGGCTGAACAGCGGATGGAAGGGCCGGACGACAGCATCGGCCTCTTCCCCGGCAGGAACGAAATCCTGACCCAATGGCGTTACAGTCTGGCCCCGCTTTATCCGGGCGTGCAGTGGGAGTGGGAATGGTTCCGCCACAACCGGAATTGCGACATCCTTTGGGTGGACGGCCACGTCTCCAGCGTGCCGTTCCGCGGAGTCGATCACGGATTGGACTATCGGGCCTATATCGGCGAAACGCCGGTGTCCAACCCGTAGACAAAGCCGGAAAAATCTCCCAGCGAAAATCCTCTGACCCTAACCCCATCAACCCTAACACAGCGAAGCAGCGACAATGAAGACTATCGTCCAATCCCAACCCAAAAGGCGCAGCCCGGCGGCCAAGACCCTCGGGCTGTGCGCAGCCACCCTGTTCGCCGCGGCCGGCGCTCAAGCCGCGCTTGTCGGGCAGTGGGACTTCGACAAGGGAGACCTGTCCGCCACCGTCGGACAGGATTTGACCTATGTGGACTGGGGCGGAGACACCGCCGGCCAGACCGAATTCGGAACGACCACAGACTTCGGCCTTCCTTTGATCGACGGGCAGGAGGCGAAGGTCATGAAATTCCCCGCCTGCCTGGAAGGCATGGGCTACGCCATGCCTACCCCGCTCGATCCCAATGGCGGCGGAATGATGGTGAACGAGTGGACGCTCATCATGGACATCCTTTACCCGCCCGAGTCGGACGGACTCTGGCGGGCGTTGATTGACATCGATGAAGGGCTCTTCGCAGCGGACGCGGAGTTCTTCATCAACCCAAGCGGCGGCTTGGGCATCGCCGGCCAATACGACGGGAGCATCCCGCCCAACACCTGGCATCGGATCGCCATCGTGGTGGATCTGGCGAACAACCTCCAGATCCGCAAATACATCGACGGCGTCGAGGTGGGCGCGCAGATGGCCGACGAGCTCGACGGCCGCTGGGCGCTCGAGCCCGGTTATCAGGCGGTCCTCTTCACCGACAACGACGGCGACACCGCCGTGGGTTATGTCAACAGCATCCAGCTCCACGACACCGCGCTGAGCAAGGAACAGATCGCCCTGCTCGGCGGCCCCACAGCCGAGGGACTGCCCACTGTGCTGCCGGCCGTCCCGGCCGCAATCCAGGAATGGACCCCCGCGCGCGACTACGCCCTGGCGGACACAGACATCGGCGCGGTGGTGGCCCTGCATGACGCGACGGTGAACGACGCGAGCGTCCAGCTCAAACTGGACGGCGCGCCGGTGGAAGGGGCCGTCATTACTCGCGACGCCGAGGCCGGCACGCTGACGGTCATGAAGGCCGCGCCGGGTCCCTTCACGCCCGGAACCAAGCACACCCTGGAGCTTGTCTTCGATGAGACGCTCAACGGCGAAACGCAGAGCCGCTCCTTCACGCATACCTTCCGCATCGCCTTGTGGGCTGAAGACTTTGACGAGTTGCCGTTGCAGCCCAGCGAGGACGAATCCTACGGCGACAACTACTTCACCCGCACCCCGCCCCCCGGCTGGGAGATCGACGACAGCGGCATGCCCGGCTACGGCGATCCGGACTATGCGGATTTAAACGGCGTCAACGAGTTTGCCGGCTGGTCATTCCTCAACTTTGAGGGCTGGGTCCAGACCGCCGAGGACCAGCGCCGGAGCGAGTTCACCAAAGCGCACGGGGCGGTGGCCGTGGCGGACGGCGACGAGTGGGACGACATGGAACACAAGCAGGGTCTGTTCAACAGTTTCCTCATCACCGCTCCGATCGACGTCAGCGGCCAGTCCGGCATCCTTGTTCTGCGTTTCGATTCGGCTTGGCGGCCCGAAGCGCATGACGACGGCCCGCCAGCCTTCCCCGAAGGCAACATCAACAACCAGACCGGCACGATCGAAGTCTCCTGGGACGGGGGAGAATACACCGAAATTCTTCACTGGGACTCGGATCCCAACAGCCCCACGTTCAAGGATCACACTCTCAATGAGACGGTGACTCTGCCGATCGACATTCCGGAAGGCGCCAGTTCGCTGCGGATCAAGTTCGGCTACACCCAAGCGGCGAACGATTGGTTCTGGGCGATCGACAACCTGGCCTTGTTGAGCGGCGAAGTCCCGCCGTTCATCGAGCAGAAGCCTGCGCCCCTCACGGTTCCCGAGGGAGGCACGGCCGAATTGAGCGTTCAGGTCAAAGGCGACGAGCCGCTCGTTTATCAATGGTACCGACAAGGCGCAGAGGGCGATGAGCCGGTGGAAGGGGCTGCCGGCCCTACCCTGACCATTCCCAACGTCACACTGGACGACGCTGGTTACTACAAAGTGGTGATCTCGAACAACGCCGGAGAGGCCGAGAGCGACTACGTCAAACTCACCGTGGTCATTGGGCCGAACGCCGTGGTCGCGCTCGAGGAAAACTTCGACGAACTCCCCTTGGGCGACAGCGTGGATGAGCGGCAGGACGGCACCGGCACGGAAGGCGAGCCCTATCACAACGTCTGGACGAAACAGCCGCCCGCTGGGTGGACGATCGACGATTCCGGCGTGTACGGATTCGACCAGCCCGGCGTGGGCGTGACGGATTGGAAGGGCTGGGTCTTCGCCACGGTGGAGTTCTGGAACGCCGCGGCGGGGCAAGGACGCGACGCCTTTGCAAAAGGAACCGGCGCGGTGGCGATCGCCGACGGAGATGAATGGGACGATCTGGGCAACCCCTCCGGAGGCGGCACAATGAACACGCTTCTGATCACCCCGCCGATCGACCTCTCCGGAATTCGTCCCGAGACCCTCAAGCTCCAGTTCGATTCGAGCTGGAACCCGTGGGCCGACCAGAAGGGCGTCGTCACCGTGGCCTACGACGGCGGGGATCCGATCGAAGTGTTGCGCTTCGATTCGAGCGTCCCGGCGGCGCTCAACGACACGGTCGTGGTCCCGCTCCATAACCCCGAAGGCGCTTCCACCGCCGTCATTACCTTCGCCTACCTCGACGCCGGCAATGACTGGTGGTGGGCGATCGACAACATCAAAGTCGCCGGCGCCTCCAGCGCAACCGGGGCGACCCTCACGATCGGCATGGAAGGCGGGGAAGTCGTCATCCAATGGAACACTGACGGCGTCCTCCAAACCGCGCCGACCGTCGCCGGGCCGTGGTCGGACATAGAAGGCGCGCAGAGTCCTTACAAGGTCCAGCCCACGGAAGACGCCGCCTTCTTCCGGGTGAAGAACTAACGCTCGATGGCGTAAACACAAAGACGGCGGGCTCGGGATGTGGATCCTCCCGAGCCCGCCTTGAGAAGAAGAACAAATTAACATTGCAATGACGCAATTTTCTGGGATGCTCAGGGTTTGGGCGGTGATTTTGGTCGGAGCGGCTCTGGCGGGCTGCTCGAAGAAGGGGGAGATTGCGCCTCTGGCGGTGGAGAAGATCCCCTCGATGACGACCAATGTCTTTCGCGATGCGAAAGCGCCGCTGCGGCAGATGGCGTATCAGGCGGCGGACCAGCTCAGCCGCGGACAATATGTCCCGGCATGGTCGGTCTTCCGCGCGTTGATGACGCGGCAGGACCTGAACGCCGACCAACGCGCTTTCGCCGCGCGCGCCGTCAACGCCTTGGCCCCGCGCGTGGACGAGGCTGCGGCGAAAGGAGACGCGGCTGCGGCGCGGATGCTGCAGGGATACGGCGTAGGAAAATAGCGGGGCGGCCGGAAATACAGATCGCGCCAACTCGGTGAAAAAAATCAAAATTTAGCCGCCTCCGGGTGGAGAGCGGCTGCAACGAGGGGCTTCCGGATCAAATTGGGAATTCCGTGTGTGTTCCGGAAGCCCTTTCCTTTTCAGAACTCCTCAGTGCGAAACCGACGTCCCCAACCCGTGTCAGCCGCCGGATGACGCTTTCTTTTCAAGAGGTTTGGAAGCGCAAAGAAAAAACGATCTTGTCGGGCAATCCGCGCCGCCCGCCGCAACCCCGGCGCTTTCCGAAGCGGAAGAACGCCGGTCCCGTTTCGAAGGAGGCGTTTTGGCGCTTGCCATCGAGGGCGGGCTTTGGCATGGGAGAAACGCCATGGGGCGCGTTAAATTGCACATACCGGGGCCGGTGGAAGTAAGCGAGAAAACCTTGCAGGCTTTCCGCTCGCCCATGATCGGCCATCGCAGCAAAGAGTTCCAACAGCTTTACGGGAGCATCCAGCCCAAATTGCAGGAGCTCCTTTACACCCGGCGGCCGGTGTTCCTGAGCACTTCCTCCGCTTGGGGCGTAATGGAGGGAGCGGTCCGCAACCTGGTCGCCAAACGCGTTCTCAACTGCATGTGCGGCGCGTTCTCGGACAAATGGCACGACGTCTCCAAGCGCTGCGGCAAGGAGGCCGAACCGCTGCAGTTCCCCTGGGGCTCGCCGATCCGCGGGGAGGCGATCGACAAGCAGCTCGCCACAGGCAAGTTCGACGCCCTCACCTATGTGCACAACGAAACCTCGACGGGCGTAATGAGCCCCATCCGCGAGTTGGCCGAGGTAAAACGGAAGTATCCGGATGTGATGTTCATCGTGGACACGGTCAGCTCAATGACGGCGACCAAGCTCGAGTTCGACGCGCTGGGAATCGACGTAATGCTGGCCAGTTGCCAGAAGGCGCTGGCGATGCCCCCGGGATTCGCGCTGTTCGTCTGCTCGGAGGCCGCCTTGGCTAAAGCGGCGAGCGTGCCGGACCGAGGCTTTTACTTCGATTTCCTCGAGTTCCAGAAACACGCCGAGAAGAACATGACCCCCAGCACGCCGAGCATCGGCCACATCTACGCCTTGAAATCGAAGCTGGAGGACATCTTCCAGGAAGGCCTGGAGGCTCGGTTCGCCCGACACGAAAAGCTCGCCCGGATGACTCGCGAATGGGCGGCGGGCCACGGTTTCACGCTTTACCCGGAGCCCGGCTTCGAGTCGGTCACCCTCACCTGCGTGAACAACGGCGCCAAACCGGGCGGGCGTGAGATCGATGTGCCCCGGTTCGTTCAGCTCCTCAAGGCCCGCGGCTTCCTTATCAACGCCGGCTACGGGAAGATCAAGGGCAAGACTTTCCGCATTTCCAACATGGGCGATGAGACGGAAGAAACGATGAAGACGCTTTTCGCCGCCATGGACGAGGCGTTGAAGGAGCTCTGAGCCGCCGCGAAACAGGCTTATCCCGGTTAAAAGGGCCGCGGCCGATCTCGCCGAGAGAAGGCGCGCGGCCCTTGCCGCATCCGGGGCCGCGCAGCGGAAGCTCAGGAAATGCCCGCCAATCGTTCCTGCCAGATTTTGTAAAGCGCCGCAGTGGCCTGCACATCCCTCACACAGTACTCGGCAATCTCCCGGAAGCGCTTTTCGGCGACCAACCGGTTGACGTCCGCGCCGGTGACGCCTTCCTCCTTGGGCGAGTGAATGCCGAAAGCCTTACAGTAGAAGTCGAGGTTGAACTTCCGGGCCGCGCCTTCCCGACCGCTGACGCCGTAGAAGGTAAGTTGCTCGGCCAGGTCGCAATGCGGCTCGGTGGCGTATCGATACCCGAGCCAGTTCTTGCGGGTGATGGGCACGTTGAGAATCGCCGAGCGCAGGTAGAGGAAGGGAACGTCGAAGCTGCGGCCGTTGAAGGTGACGACCCGATCGTAGTGCTTGGCCACTTCCCAAAAGGCCTGGAGCAATTCCGCCTCGTCCATGCAGACCGCGAACTCGAGTCCGTCCGCGGCTTCTCCCGACTCCTCGTAATCCTCGGCGATGTAGAGGGCCTGGCCGCGCATGGTTTCGGGGTTGACCATCCCGATGCACACAATCTGGGCTGTCAGGGGCCAAAGGTTGAGCATGCGGGTGATCTGGGCCTCGCGACGCTCGCGCAGGTCCGGTTCGGAAATGGATTCCAGATCGCGGTAGAGAAATCGGCGCTGAGCCTCGTCGAGCTGGTCCGCGCCCACTGAGGCAGTTTCAATGTCGAAGACAAGAGTCGGCATAGGGGAAAAACCGCGCCTTCCGACCAGGCGCAGAACCACCGGTCAAACACCGCGCCCGCGCCTTCCTGAGCGCTACAAACGCAGGAAGGGCTGAAGGCTACCGTTTCCTTGCCGCCTTCCTCTTCGCCGCGGTTTTCTTTCCGGCTCCTTTCGGCTTGGCGACTGTCTTTTTAGCCGCTTTCTTTCGGGCCGTCTTTTTCTTCGCAGCGGCTGAAGCGGCGGAGCTCCTTGCAGTTGCGGTCTTGGCCGCCTTCTTCTTAGCGGCTTTCTTCGCAGGGGGCTTCTTCACTGCGGCCTTCTTTTTGGCCGGCTTGGCTGCGGCTTTTTTCTTGGCTGCCACTGTTGTTTGCCTCCGTAGGTTAGGTTTTCCTCTCTCCAGCAATACAACGCTTGCTCCAACAAGTTGTATTGCTTGGCTCGAAGCGAGCTTATAACACAAACGGGGAGGCGAACGCAACTCTTTTTGCGCCGAACAACGCGCTTTTCAAGCGTGCCCCGGGCGGAAACGCTCCTTCAGCCGCCGCAAGCGGCTTTGCCTGCAAGAATCGCCGCACGGCAAACAACCACGCCGGCTATCGAAGCGCGGCCCTCTCCGCTGTGCCCTGCGCCTCGCGCGCCCGCTGAAGCTCCGCGGCCAGCTTCGCCCTCAAATCCGGCTCCTCATTCCAGAGATTGCGGGTTTCAGCAAGATCCTCGGCAAGGTTGTAAAGCTGCCCTTCCGGACCGCCCGGCTTGGGCTTGATTTTCTTGGGGCTGCTGAATCCGTGGGAACCGAGCTTCGGACAAAGCTTCCAGGAGCCGACCCGGATGGCCAACGTGCCGTCCACCGCCTGATGCACGACGCTCTTGCGAGCCGTCGCCATCCGACCCTGAAGAACGGGAAGGAAACTGACGCTGTCCTCCGCCGCCTGTTCCGGCAACGCTCCGGGAGCGGCTTCGCCGAACCAATCCGCCACGGTGCGGAAGATGTCCGTCTGGCAGAGAAGCGCCTTGCTGACGCTCTTGGGGCGGACTTTGCCGGGCCAACGCACGATAAAGGGCACACGGTGGCCGCCTTCCCAGATGTCCGCTTTCTGGCCGCGCAGGAGGCCGTTGGCGCGGTGGCCGAACCGCTCGATGTCCGAGGGAAGCCAGTGCGCCCCGTTGTCGCTCGTGAAGATGAGGAGGGTGTTCTCCGCCAGCCCTCGCTTATCCAGAACGCGCAGAACCGCCCCCACCACATCGTCCACCTGAACCACGAAATCGCCGTACCAACCGGCGCCGCTGCGTCCCCAGTACTGGGGGCGGGGCATCCACGGCGTGTGCGGCGCGCTCAGGGCAAAGTAGAGAAAGAAAGGCCGGCCCGGCTTCTGGGCCTCAAGAATGCGAAGCGCCTCTTTTTCCAACTCGGGCAGGCATTGTTCGTGGGAAAAATGCGGGGCGATCGCCCCCGCGCGCCAGAATCCGCCGCCGCCGAACCGGCGCTGCTTGCTCGCCGGGGTTTGATCCGTCGGCATCTCGACCGGCCGGTCGTCTCGGAAGAAAAGGTACGGGACCATGTCCAGAGAAGCGGGGATCCCAAAGTAGTGGTCGAAGCCGACGGTAAGGGGCCCCGGCCGAAGAGGTTTTGCGTAATCGGTGCGCTGGTTCTGCAAACCCAGATGCCATTTGCCCACGCCGTAAGTGACGTAGCCTTTCCGGCGCAGATATTCAGGCAGCGTCACCCGCCCGGGCTCGATCAGCGCCGGGGAGTAGCCGCCGAGCACGCCGCGTTTCAGTCGGGACCGCCAAGGATATCGCCCGGTGAGAATGCCGTAGCGCGTGGGCGTGCACACCGACGCGGGCGTGTGGGCGTCGACAAAACACATCCCTTCCCGCGCCAACCGATCGATGTGGGGCGTAGGACATTTGGACTGAGGATTGTAGCAACGGGGATCGCCGTAGCCCATGTCGTCGGCCAGAATCACCACGATGTTCGGCTTAGCGGGGGCGGCTCGGCCGGTCGGAGCCAGGCTGGTCCAAGCAAGCAGAAAGGCCGCAAAAGCGGCGGACGGGAACAAGGCAAAAGAAGCGTTTTGCGCGCGCATGGCGGCAGGCTACCGCGCCGCAGCCGTCAAGGTCAAGAACCCCGAAAACAGCGCCGCCGCGGGACACCCGCAGCGGCTGCGAAAAACCGCTTTTCCGTCAAGGCCAAAATCAGTTCGCTGCCGGCTTGGCAGGAGGCGCGGCCTTCTTGGAATCTTCCTACTTGATCCTGTTTTCCATAATCCGAACGCAGCGCTGCATAGGCAGCCCGTTCCGACTCAGAGCCGGCCTGCTCCACCGCCTTGCGGGCAAGGGCAAGACCTTCCTCGCGTTTGCCCGACTCGAACAGAACGATCGATTTGACGGCGGCGACTCTGGCTTTCTTCTTTTCCGAGGCGTTCTGGTCGGCTGTCCAGATCGCTTCGTTGCCCAGGTCCCAATCGCGCTTTCCTTTCAGAACGGAAGCGGCGGTGTAGAGCGCCAAATCGCACAACATGTCCGAATCGTTTCCAGCTTTCTTCAGAAGCTCGCGGCCGAGGGCCTTGGCCTCCGGCTCGCCCTTTCTCGCATGGAGGACATAACTCCTGAGCGCTTTCTCAAATTCCTGTTTCCGCGCCGCAGCGCCTCGGCGCTCACGCCGATGAAAACCACGCCTTTGTCCTTGAACTTCTTTTGCAACTCGGTCAGGTGAGGGACGCTCGTGCGGCACGGCGGACACCACGCGGCCCAGAACTCGACCACATAGATATGCTTGCCATCGAGCGCGTCTGCCGGTCCGCCTTCGATCCATTCCTTGACGCTCAGAGGAGCGGCTTTGTCGCCCAGCTTGGCTGGTTTGCGCAACAGCGCCGGAAGCCAACAAAACCCCGGCTGCCATCAGAAAAACCGCCTTTTTCATGACGGCCTACCCTATCCTGACTGAGCGCAATTCACAACTTCCTCGCTTCGAATCCCCTCCCAAGAGAGGCCCCCGGCGAAGATTTCAGGCTGGCGTAAAATCGGCCCGCGGCGTATTTCTTTGGAAAAGGAGCCTGTAAAATGACGAAAAAAACGAATCGTTGCGCCGCGTCCGCCCGAGGCGCTTGCTGCTCTGGAGGCATGTCGCGACGGAGTTTTCTCGGCGCGGTCACCACTTCTTCCGTTCTCCTGGCCGGAACAACGGGAGCCAAGGAAGCGGGCGAAACGCGTTTCATCAAGCCCTGCGGCCCGGCCTCTCGCTACAAGCCGAAAGTGGCCGCGTGCTTTGTGCGCCGCAAGGAGCCCTACGGAATGTGGTGGCCGGGGCAAATCTTTGACGGCGAAGCGGTCCGCAAAAAATGCATCGAGCAGACACGCGCGGCGGCAGGCCGACTCGGCCTCGATCTGCAATTGCGGGAGACGCCTCTGCACAGCGCCGCCGAATTCGACGCATGGCTTGCGGAAACGACAGCCGCAAAACCGGACGGACTCTTCGTGGTCCTTCTTGACCGCCAGCGCCACGCTTGGCCTTCGGCCGCCAAGGCGGTCGCCTCGGGCGTCCCCACAGTCATCTTCACCCCCGTTGGAACATGTTTCACCACCAACACCGCCAGATTGGCGGAGAAGCCCGGCTGCATGATCTGCGCCACGGACGACTTCCGGCAGGCTGAATTCGGCCTCAAGGCTTTGGCGGCGGCGGCCAAGCTCCGCCAAACCCGGTGCCTGGTCATCCGCGGCCGCCGGCGGTTCGACGCCGAAATGGCGGACCTGGGCGTCAAGCTTCGCTACGTGCCGGCGCGAACTTTCATCGACGCCTACAAGGCGACCCCCGTAGACGAGCGCGTGCGCGCCATGGCAGCGGAACTAGTCCGAGGAGCCCGCCGCCGCTGGAAGGTCTCAGATCAAGACGTGATCAACGGAATCAAGAGCTACATGGTCGCCGCGAAACTCCTTGAACAGGAAGAGTGCGACGCGATCACCATGGACTGCCTGGGCGCGCTGGGCTCCACCCAGATCAGCCTGCCGTGCATCGCGTGGTCCAAAATGAACGACGAGGGCGTGCCTGCCGCTTGCGAGGCAGACCTCGGCGCGGTGGCGAGCCACATCATCGTTCAATATCTTTTCGATCGCCCGGGATTCCAGCAAGACCCCGTGCCGGAAACTGTCGAGAACGGAATCATCGGGGCTCACTGCACCTGCGCCACTCGGCTTGCGGGCTTTCACACGCCGCCGGAGCCGTACAACTTGACCCCTCACCACGGCATGCGCGACGCGACCCGCCGCGTCTTGTGGCGCGAAGGCCAACGGGTCACGGCAATTGACGTCCTCCCTGGAAAGAAAGGCGCAGCTCCCACGAAAATCCTCCTCGCAACCGGCGAAGTCGTGCGCAACATCGCCGTGCCTCCTGCTGGAGGATGCGTGGTCTCCGTGCTCTATCGAATCGACGGGCTCCGGGAGCCTTTGACCTGGCCCGGGTTTCATCAGGTGTTTTTCTACGGCGATTTCCGCCGCGAGATGAAGCAGTTCTGCCGCCTGGCGAAGGTGGAAGTGGAGGAAGTTTAGCGGGCGCGGCAGAAAAAATTTCTGCCAAAAAGGCTCCTGGCGAAAATCGCTCCTCCGGAAGGAGGAAAGCGCGCTTGTTAACCACGCAGAGGCGGGGAGTTGATTTTGCGATCCAGTCCTCCCCGCCTCGTTGTGTTGTCGTCGCATCCACTTGGCATTTCCGCCCCCTTT